>JAPLVF010000001.1 GCA_026397255.1 Candidatus Beckwithbacteria bacterium
AGTAGTAATGGTGTTACCGGTAGAGATGGTACCAAAACCGGCAGCAATGGAGCCGGAGCCTAAGACCCCGACCGTGGTTAAAGACGAGGTGACCACATTAGTCCCTAAAGTAGTGGCATTTAAGACAGAAGCACCATTAATACCGTAGGAGGAGCCAGCAACCAAGTCCAGTTTCTGGAGGGGGTCGGTGGTGCCTATCCCCACATTGCTACTGCTTTCGTAGATAGAGGAGTTGCCCAAAGCAGTGGAGCTACTCCAGATAGGTAGATAGTATTGAGTTCCGGAGCCGGAAATGCCGCCCGGAGCTGCCTGCCAGGTACCAACGCCGTTGGTATCGGAAGTTAAGATAAAGTTGGCGGTCGGTGAGGTGGTCAGCTTAAAGCCAGTCATAACAGCAGTGCCGTTAACGGTCAAAGTGTTATTAGTTAAACCTAAAAGATCAGTGTCAGTGGAGAGGCCAATATTGCCGCCATTAACCTCTAAGTTCCCGGCCATCATGGTGTTGCCGCTGGTGTCGACCGTGAATTTTTCCACGGCCGTGGAGCCGGCGGACAGATTTAACAGATCACCGGTGGCGGTGTTATTGCCCAGGTAACCGGAGATTAAGTGGCCGGAAGTTTGGCCGGCATTGGTAATATCCAAAGCGTTTTGGATTGTGGAGGAGAGATTAATGTCCAGGTTGCCGGTGCCGTCGGGAGCGATTTGGATATCGCCGCCGGTGCCGGTGGCGGTGTTAAGGGTTAAAATTTGGCCTTTGATGGAAAAAGTGCCGGAACTGGAGTAGACCATGGGGTTGGCTTGGGCTAAAACCAGGTCACCTTCCTGGGTTAAAACCGGAATTTGGTCAGCCGAAGCCGAGGCGGATGGCGGAAAACCCTGCAAGGTTTCGGCGTTTAAGGCGTAAGCGACGGTAGCGATTCTCTGCCTGGGGGTGGCTTCCGGGTCGCGCTGGACAGTGACACCTAGCCATAAATTAGGGTTTTCGGTAAATAAAGAAGAAGGAATGGCGGTTTCTGTGCCTAAGGTAACGGAGAAAATGCCGTCCTGGTCAGGGTCAACATAACGCTGTTCTTCCCATAATTTAGCCGAGCCGGAGGCAGGTGCATCGGCGTTGTAAATAATGAAGCGCATGTCGGTCGGGACACCAATGGGGTTATCGGAGGAATCGGTTAATCTGGCCTGAAAAGACAGATAGCGGTTCGGGGTGGTGGGCGAGGGCGCCTGGGGATAGGCTTGGCCGACACCGGCTTCTTTAAAAATTTGGCGGTAACCAAAAATACCTAAAGCAGTAGAGAATAAAATTAAAACTGCCAACAATAGATATTTTGTAAAATTGCCTGCGGGAATTCTGACTGCCTCTGACCTATTTGTATATACTAATTTAGTTTCTTTCTTGAGGGGAGACTGGTTGAGAAAATTGGCAAATTTTCGTAAAGAAGACAGCTTACGTTTAATCGTTGCTGCCGGTAATTTTTGGCCTTTTAGGTAATTTTCGTAGGCTTGATAGTTAATATTCATGATAATTTTTACTGGGTTAAGCTAGCAATTTGGTTGTATGACTGCCAAGATAAAGAAATAGAGGGTTTGGGTTGATTTGACAACACGAGAGTTTGGTTTGCGGGTACGAAAATAGGGGAAAATGGGGCAAAATTGGGCAGAATTACGTTAAGGTCGGACCTTTTGCCTGTCGATTTCATTCCCGGAGTGTGAACTTCTTTCACTCCGGGAATGTTTTGCGGGTTTCCTGTTAGGGAGCGACCCTTTTTTACGTAATTTATTCGGGTAAAGAATTTAAGATTTTTTATTGTTTTCATGCGTGTAAAGTTTATGATATTTTTTAATTTGACGGTCGTTTATTTTGATTGTTATCTGTTAATTGATGATTTTTCTCTGCCCAGGATAGGTATTGATTGAGGTCAGAGAGGTAGTTTTTGATGGTGGAGTTTGATAAATTTTCGTGTTTTAAAAAATCAGCATAATGATGAACAATTTGTTCTAAGGTGATGGTGGTTGGCAGGCCTGCCTACGCAGGCAGGGGGGTGAGTGATTTAGTCGGGTCGGCGGTGAGGCGGTTGGTGTTCACTAAAAATTCGCCAAAGCGGCGCAGGGAAGAAAGGTGACGCTGGGCAGTGGTGGGGTGAACATTCTGCGTTAAATGTTTTTGGTAGGTTTTAACTATGGTCGGGGTAAGGTGTTCGGCCTGGATGTTTTCTTCCTGGAGGGTGCGGGAAACCCAGTTTAAAAACAAGTTAATGTCGGAAACGTAATTTTTGGTGGAAGCGCTGCCAATTTTTTTGTCAGCGGTTAAGTATTTTTTGAAATAATTGAGCAGGGCTTGGGACATGGTTAATTTATTGGCGTATTGGTAATTTGTCTGTTTGTATAGTTCTGCTTTGCCGGCCCGCCTAGATCTGCCTTGCCCTGCCTCGCCGGCAGGCAGGCGGCAGGCAGGCGTGAGACTGGTCCCTCTAGACGCGAGGCTGGGAAGTAAGTTGACGGTTGGTTATGGTGGTTGGGCATGGTTGTGGTTATAGTTGTTGGGTATGGTTGTGGTTGGCTGGTTAGAGGGTAGGAATAACAAACATCCAAACCGCAATCGCCGCAAATAAACTTAAGACCGTGGCGACTTCGGCAATGGATTTAAAAATAGGCTTGCGGAAAATTTTTGACAAAGAAATCCACCCCGGGGTGAAAGAAGTCACCACCCCGGGGTGACATTCTGGGTAAGCGAGAGAGAGGCTAGCAGGCATAGATTTCTCCTTTTTTGTTTCTTGAGTGATTAGACTTAATTACACAAGATTATATTTATTAAACATATCTATAATAATAAGAAAAAGCTGAGAGTGGCAAGTACTAAAAAAATTACTAATTTAACAGAGAAAAATGAGGAAAGATTAACGATTAACGATTAACGATGATTTCACACGGTTTTCATAGTAGTTTTTTATCTATATCATAATATTGCTTTGATATCTATTGACTATCATTTATTCTATTTATCAGAAATCGGAAATCAGAAATCGGAAATCAGCAGAATGTCATTGACAAACTAACTACTGTAGTGTTACTCTATGATTAATTAACAATTAACACTACATTCTCAACTGCATCAAAATAGATTAAGTGTGGATAAGATGAAATTACTTAAGAGAAAACTGTTGTTTTGTTTGAAATTTGAGAAAGATTCGGAGTATAAGCCGTACAATTTTTTTTATTACCGTTTATCCGAGTATGCTCAGGGTTCGGTCAGGGATGCGGCGGTACGCCTGGAGAAAGCCGGTTTTTTAGACAAAATAATCAGGAATAACCAATCATTTTTTAGGTTAACCTCAATGGGAAGAGAGCGATTTAAGAGAGAAGGCGGGTCTTGGGATAAGATTTGGAGAGTGGTGGTTTGCCTGCCTGCGCAGGCAGGCGACCACAATCGCTTAGGCGGGCAGTTAACGGCTTTAGGCTATAAGAGATTATCCCGGGGAGTGTTTATCAGCCCTTTTGGGGTGACTGAAGCGACAAAACAACTGTTTTTGCAGCAAAATTGGCAGAATTCAGGCCTGGTTATGGAAACAAAACGGTTGGTTGTGGGTGATAACCGGCAGTTGGTTAGGCGGTTATGGAACCTAGATGAGTTAGGCCAGAAATACAGTGATTTTGTCAATTTTGCTTCCCGACTGCTAAAATTAGGGCGTCAAAATTTTGCTTTGTTGCGACAAGCCAAAGGTGGCTTCAAAACTTGCCTCGATAGTTATTTTAGCCTGTTTTTGGCTGATCCGGGACTGCCAAAGGCCTTATGGCTTGATGATTGGCAGCAGGAAGAAGCCAAAGGATTGTTTGGGCGCTTATCGGTTTTGGCAAAAACCGCAGGGATTTAGGGAATTAAGATTGATTTTGTTTGATATTGTTAGATTGAGTCTTTAAACGGCGTTTTAAGACAATGATTCTCAAGTGAAGAGCAAGAATGTACATAATTAATAAAACTATAATTATCCATATCAAGGGAGAACAAGCGAGCAAAATGGGAAAAGCGGTTAAGGCTTGGGGAAATTGGAGGATTGGCTGAGGGAGGCCCGGGAGGGTGATAGTTGGTAGGGGGGAAGGTAAAGCAATAATGATTCTGGCCGGGGCAGTGATTTTAAGAGTAAATGAAGGGAGGGTAGTGGTGTTGCCGGCAACATCAGTGGCGTTGGCAAAAACAGTGTAGCTTCCCGGGGCCAAAGGTGTTTTTGGCTGGACAGAGAAAGTTTTATCAGTGCCAACAGAGGCAGCGAGAGGAATGGAGTTGGTCGGGGTGATCAAGTTAAGGCTGATTTGAGCGCCGGACTCAGATTGGCCGGAAATGATTGGTTGGGATTGGGTAGTGGTAAAGGTTAAACCAGGAGGAATGGTGGTCAGATCATAAGAGGATAAGCTGGTTGTCTGGCCGGCGATCCGGTCAATCAGGATTAAAGGCGCTGTGGTATCAATGGTAAAGCTCCAAGTGGCAGAGTTGCGGTTAACACCATTATTGCCAATGGCAGTAATAGTCCAGGTGTGTTGGCCTTCGCTAAGAGCCTGGAGAGCATTTACCATAATGGTGTTGGTGGATTGGGGAATATTGTTGGTGTTAATGCCTCCGTCAATTAAAAGCTGATAATGGTCAACATAAACTTGTCCCCAGGAAGGATTAAAGATAAAAGTCGGGGCGGTGGTGCTGATAGTAGAGTTATTGGTCGGAGAAATTAAGACAGGCGTGTCCGGTTCGGGGTGGGTGAATTCCGGCACCGTGGCGGTGACGGTGGCATTGTTATCGAAAGATATTACTGGTGTAGAGTTGAATATAACTGTTATAAAAATTATAACCGCTATAATGAGAAGTTTTTTGGGCATTAAAACTAGTATAGCTTATTTGAGCTAAATTTGGTAAAATACAGATATGGTTAATCAGTTGCCGAAGCGGTTGGCCAAGTACTTTTGGGATGTAAATCTAAATCAGTTAAATCCACTTGAGGATGCCGATTTTTTGATTAAAAGAATTTTGGAAAGAGGTGAAACTCAGGACATTTTTTGGTTAAAACGACAGTTTGGATTGGAGAAAATTGCAGTGTCGTTGAAAAAATACCGCGATTTTTCTCGGAAAACAGGCCTTTTTTGGACATTATTATTAAATTTGAATCAAAGCGAGGTGCCATGTTTGCAAACACCTTATCGCCGGATACGTTACGGGGTATAAAATTAATTGGCCAGGGAAAATGGCTGGATTTTGCTTATTTGGCCGGTGGCACGGCTTTAGCTTTACGTTTGGGTCATCGCCAGTCGGTTGATCTGGATTTTTTTACACCCAAGAAATTTGACGAGCAGGTAATTTTGATGCAGTTGAAACAAACCGGTAGGTTTGAATCAAAAACGGTTGCCTGGAGAACGGTGATAGGTGATTTTTTTAAGGTTTCTTTCAGTTTGTTTTATTACGAATATTCGGTTTTAGATAAAACCGACGATTTTTTTGGCATAAAAATTGCCAGTTTGAAAGATATTGCGGCGATGAAAATTCATGCGATTGAAGACAGAGGCTCAAAGCGCGATTTTGTGGATTTATTTTTTCTGACGAAAACTTTTTCTTTAAGAGAAATGCTGAATTTTTATGGACAAAAATATCATTGTTTAGAGAAACATAAGCTTTTTATTCTTAAAGGCATGAATTATTTCGAAGATGCTGAATCGGAAAAAATGCGGCCGATGTTTAAAGAGGTGGATTGGGACAAACTCAAGCAATATTTTCAGAATCAGGTTAAGCAGTTAGCTAAAGAGTGGGGGATTCTTTGAGGATTAATTCTAAGATTTGAGGAGGGATTGTTTGTCGATATAATTCAAAACGGTCTTTGGCGTTAATGAGTTTAGCGGTTAGGGCGGCATGATTCATAAACAACTGAATCATGGCTGAACCGTATGGGTAGAGGTCATGAGGAGCTTGTTCACTAATAGCGATTAACCAATTATTTTCTTGAGTGATATCTGGTAAGCTGAAACCTTTGGTTTCTAGGCTTGCGGATAAGAATTTTAAGCCAACCGCGGCTGGAGTAAGACATTGAGGGGCGCCGTTAGTGATCACTGCGATTTGGGTGTCTCCAAAGGTAATTTCTTGAGGAGAAATGGTGATGTTTTCCTGTGCGGCAATTTCTGCCCAATTAAGCCTACCGTCAGCAAGCCGTTGATTTCTGGCTTCGGTTAAAAGCTCAACAAGATCGTAACGGCCGTTAGAATTTCTTAGACTACCAGGAAGATTTTCAATATTAAACATATTATGGGATAATATCCTTAACTGGCTATGATGTCAAGCCGTGGCGATCGGAGTCGTTTCCGGGGGTTGCTTCTTTCTGGTTTTAAGAACAATCAGGAGAATGATGGCAATCAGGATAACGGCCGCGGCGGCCAATTCTTTAACCGGCACAATCCAGAAGTAAATCAAACCATTGATGGGAAGTTGGGAGGAGCCGGCAGTGGCGTTCAGGCGGGCGGCATAGCGGCCCAAGTGCCATTTGCCGGGAAAAGAAAAATTGTACAGGCGGGAGGCAAAAGGAAAGATGTTTTTAGCTTCTAATTCTTCGGAGAAAACAACCTGATTGAGAAGATTACTAACGGTTAAACGGCCTTTGGGTTGGAGATGGATGTCGCCCAAATTTTCAATTTCTGCCAAAATAGCGGTCGGGCCGTAAGATTTAAAGGTTTTGTCAACAGTGAAAGTTTTTAGATTAGCGGCTTCAGTGACATCGCCGACAACATTAAGATAGATTAAACTGCCGACTTTTTGGATAATAGTACTGCCGGAATTCTGAACACCGATTAAGCCTTCAGTATTGGGACTGTAGGTAATCATGGCATAGTGGCCGCCGGGCAAAGCATTTTTCGGCAGAGAAATTACCAGATCAATGGTACTGGTTTGCTGGGGTTGTAAGAGAATTTTTTTCGGTGAGGCGGTAATCCACGAAGCTAAACTCCAACGGTTGGAAACAGTTTCGACGATGGCTATGGGTGTGCCTTGGTTGTCATTAACAATAAAATCATTAGCGGAAACATCAAAGGCCATTTCAGTCGTGGATTCGTTGCGGATTTTAATCGTTTCCTGGAGAGTGGCGCCGGGCAGGGCGGATAGTTCCAGGCGGGGAGGAATAGCGGTAATGGTAATGGCGTTAGGGGCAGGGGTCACGATTGGAGCCGGAGTAGGGGTCGGGGCGGGAGATTCTTGGCCATAAACCAGAGAAGCAGATAATAAGAGGAAGAAGATGGGCAGGAATTTTTTCATAGGTTAAAAAGTGGCGGTGGCCGTGTAAGTAATATTGTTTTCATAATCACCGGCGGCTTGAGTGGCGCCGATACTTAAGCGGTAACAAGTGTAAAGATCGCCGGCATCAACTACAGTGGAGCCGGTATTAAAGATTTCCGTGGCCGCGCCGGAGTGGGCCAGATTGGCAAAGTCCCGGGCGCAGTAAGTGCCGACACTGCAGTTGCCACTGATAACGTTATAGGCAAAAGCTTCGGTGACATTAGCGCCGCCGATCGGTGACAGAGGCGGTCATAGTGAAAGGGGTATCGCCGGTGGCATCAGGAATAAGCGGAGCGGTTGCGCCATCTTTACCTAAGTGGTCGTTTTCCGTGGCAGTGACGACGCCGCCGCCGGCGGCATTAGTGGACAGAGTCAGTTTTTGGGCCAGGTTTTTAAAAATATTTAAAGCCATAGTGCCAAAAGGAACCGTGGTGGCGGTGCTGGCGACATCAGCGGGTAGACCGCAGGCGGTAGTGCCGACGCCGACACTGCTAATAGTAAAGGTGATGGTTGGTTCAACGGTGGCGGTGACCCGGACAGATTCAACCACAGCGATTTTAATGTTGGTAGAGTCAACGACTCGAAAGAGATTAGCGGGAGAATCAAGGTGTTCGACGATAACTGTATAGCCATCAGATAAGCCTTCAGTGGCGTTGGCTTTAGCCGGGTTAATCAGGTCGTTGGCGCCGGCATTACCAATGACAAAAGTAAAAGTGCCGGAGTTACTATTAACGCCTTTATATTGGGTTTCAAAACAATGATAGCCGGCAGCGCAGCCGGTACCGCCGGAAGCGGTGGCGGTAGCCGCGGTCCAAGAGTCAACGCCGCCGCCGGTCGGAGCGGTTAGTTGAGCGGCGCCAATTGCGTTAAAATCAAAACCGTCATGGTTGGGGATACCGTCGTTAACGCCGTTAGCGCCGGAAGGAATTAAAATCCGAAAGCCGCCGCCGTTAATTTTGGTAGCCGGGGTAAAGGTAACGGTGTGTTTGGCCGAGCGGGTGGCGATGACCAAATCATCGGCAGCGGCATCATTAGCTTCCAGGCCGCTGGTAATTGTGAATTCATCAGTGTCAATAATATCGTCAACCGTGTAGGAGGTGGCGCTAGTGCCGATGCCGATCATGACCGTGTCGCCAGTGAAAAGATTAGCGGTAGACTTGGAAGGCATGCCGGAAGTGGCCACTTGAATTGAAGTAACGCCGGTAGCGTGGAGGACTGCCAGTTTATTGTAATAAGACAGGCGGGAAGTGGTGAGGGTGTCGGCGACAGAGGTAAGGTTAGCTGATTTTAATTGTTGGGGAAAGGTAAATGCTAAAATTCCGGCAATGGTTAAGCCGGCTAAAATCTTTTTCATTTAGATTCATTATGATGTTTTAATTTATTCTTTGTCAATAGTAAGATTGCGCTGAGAATAAACACAGCCAGTAAAATTTTATAAGGGAGAACATAAAAGGTTAATGTTTGGGAAATAGTGTTAGTGGTGTCTTTGGGGGTGATTGAGGCCTTAGCAGTAAAACGGCCGAAAATTAAAGAAGGGACGTTAGTTTCCGGTTGCAGTTGGCGGCTGGAATTGGCTAAAACATTGTCTTCGCGCAAAGGAATGGTGGCCGAGACGCCGCCGAAAATGTTTTTAATCTCGATTTGGCCGACGGCTTTTAAGCGGGTGGAGGAAGTATTTTGTAAAAGCAGTTGGAAGCTGATCGGTTCAAAGGAATCATAGATTAGTTTGGCGGAAAACTGGGCAATTTTAGCCAGCGGGCTTAATTGGCCGGTCCGGCTGACGGTTAAAAGAATGTTGGAACCGATCGAGGCGAGAGTGGTAGTGCCAGAGCCGGAAATCAGACCCTGGGCGGTGGATTCAAATAAAAAGGCGACGGGGTAATCGGCTTCAATGGCGCTGGCAGGGAGAGAGATTTTTAAAACCAGCTCCTGAGTTTGGCCGGACTTAAGCGGGAAAGTAGCCGGCAGTTCAGGTAAGTTGGCGTTTTGGAGACTGAAAAAATCAGGAATAGGATCTGATTTTTTTAAGGTAATGCGGCCGAGTTCGTCGGCCGGTTCGAAGGGGACAATCGAAGCTTTAATAATGACATCGTCACCGAGGTTTTGCAGTTTATAAACTTGGGTGATGGCTTTGCCCGGTTGGATAACCGCTTCCAAAATCGGCGGCCAAATAGAAAGGGAAAGTGTTTGGGCGGTCGCCGTTTTCGGCCGAATTATAACGTTTATAAAAATTATAAATATTATAAAAGTTATAGATGTTATTTTATTAATACGGCCGTTGATTTTATTTATTGCCATATTTTAGTAAGTGGGAATAGCGGTAAAAATAATGGAATTGGTATAGTCGCCGGCGGCTTGGCTGGCGCCGATACTGGCTTGGTAAGTGACGGTGGCGACCCGGCTTTTACCAACATTGGGGGAGGACATGACGATTTCGGGAATTTCTCCGCTTGAGGCATCGCTAAATTGTTTGAAAAACTGTTTGAAAAGCGGCGCCGGCCCGGTAAATTCAGCCGGCACGTCATTGCCGGACATATGATAGCCAAAACCGTATTTGGTGGGATCATCCCAATCATCGGCGGTAGTTTCACTGCAACTACTATTGCAGAGAGTGTCGGGAATATTGGTCGGAGTGCTTTTTAGCTGGAGCGGGTGATTTTCGTAAGCATTAACACAATAGCCACCGGCGCCGCCGAAAGAAACAGTTAAAGTATTGGTTGGCGGAGGACTGGGAAAAACATTGGGGATAAGTGTTCCGAAATTTATTGACAACTTAGAAATAGTGAAGTTGAAAGGAATAATGGTTTTAATATAAGGAAAGCCAGCCTTAACGTAAAAGCCGGTGGAAGCATATTCGCCCGGGGCGTTTTGGCCGACCGTGTCCAAGATATTATAGTTGGTGGAGGATTTTGAGCCGGAGGTCATGTTTAAATTGGGAAACTTAAGTTTGTAAGAAGAAGATTCCATGCGGTCAACCGCCCCCGCTTTCGCCGGGGCTATAAAAATTATAAAAATTATAAAAATTATAACCCTTAGAGTTTTATTCATTGAGTTTTTCCACTATTTCTTTCAGTTCTTGGCCGGATTTAAACAATTCTTTCAGATCCTGATAGAGGGTGTTAAGTTTTTCCTTCTGATGATAGGGGAGGCGGGAAAGGTTGCTGTTGATTTGGGAAAGCAGGTCGATAGTTTGATGCATTTTGTTATGGAAGTTTAAAGAAAGCCAGAGTAAGGTGGCTTCTTCCTGGGCAGAGACATTCTTTTTTAGGTGTTCGGATTGATTTGACAAGACGTTAATCTGTTTCTGGGCGGTTAGCAGTTTTAAGTATTGATTGCCAATAAAGCGGGCAACCGGGGCCATTAATAAGAGGGAAATAAGATTGGCTAGCTGGGTAGTGTCTAAAACTGTGGAATTTAGCAGAAATAATAGTGTGAGTGCTAAAGATAAGATAAAACCGAGACTGGGGAAGATTAATAGGCTTAGAGTAAAAAGGAGGAAGTCGAGCAGGAAGAATAAAGGGGAAACCAGGCTGCCGGTCTCCAAAATGAGCAAAAGGACGATTAAAGTGATGATGATCGAGTTTATTATATTTTGATACTTTATGACTAACTTGTTGAGGACAACAAAGAGGAGAAATAAGCCGGCGATTAATTGCAGAGATAGAGGAGAAAGGGAAGGATTATTGTGCCAAAAAAAACTTAAGACAGCGCTAGCGGTTAACAAGACTGTAGGCAGGAACATATTATTAATATTAATTTACAGGTTTTCATTGACAAAAGCAAGGTGATTTATGTTAAACTGAATTTATCTATGAAAGCAGATAAAACATGGTGGGGATTAGCTTTGGTAGGTATTTTAGTGGCCGGTTACGTGGTGACCGATACCTTGACTTTTGCTTTTAAAACATTGACTAGACCGGCTGCGCCGATAGCCGAAGTGGTGGAAAAATCGGAGCCGGCGGCAGTTTTAGGGGAAGAAACAGTGAATTTGTCCAGCTATCAGGCGGTGCATTTAACCAATGGCCAGATTTATTTTGGCCAGTTGTCGGACGAAGGTAACCAGTTTGCTAACCTAAAAAAGGTTTATTATTACCAGAAATCGGGGGAAGAGTGGCAGTTGACGGCCTTAAGCGACGAGTTGAAGATTAACCGGGACCACATCTTATATTTTGAGCCGTTAAAAGCGGATTCGGACACAGTCAAGGCGATTGAGAGCTACGAACAAGGGCAGTAAAAAGCCTGGCAAAAAGAAGAAATTTTTGTTAAACTTCCAGCAGGGAGCATTTTTTTATGAAAGCGAATATTATTTTTTGCGAACAACAAAGAGGCATTGGCGGAGAAAAAATGGGTCAAGGAGGAAGTGAAACAGAAAAAATCGTTTATAATAAAACCTGGGATTTACCCTATAATTCAGCAATAGAGATTCCGGAATTAGCTGTTTGGGGAATTCGGGCTTTACTTTTACGGCCCCGTTCTCAGGCGATTGGTTTAATTGTTGCTAAGCCGGGGATATTTTCTGAATTAATGCAAGGATATAAATTATTGTCTCAAGGTATTGCTAAGCCCGGGGTAAAGGCTAGAAATCAGTTGATTCCGATAAAAGAGCCTAAGAAAAACTGGAAATTAACAAAGGGAAATGAGATGCCCCACGTTTTTTTTGATGGAAATAGGTCTCAGGGGGTGATAATTACCGGCCCGAATCATAAATTAACAATTACTTTTGACGAAAACTGAAGATATGAATTTTGATCATCAGAAAATCGAGGAAAAGTGGCGGAAAAAGTGGCGGGAGACAGGGATTTATAGGACTAATTTATCCATTCGACAAGCTCAGGACAAAAAAAAGTGGTACAACCTAATGATGTTTCCGTACCCGTCGGCCGAAGGCTTGCATGTCGGTAACATGTATGCGTTTACCGGGGCGGATTGTTACGGCCGGTTTAAGGCGATGCAGGGATACGAGGTATTTGAGCCGATTGGGTTGGACGGGTTCGGAATCCACTCGGAAAATTACGCGATTAAAATCGGCAAACACCCAGCCGATCAGGCCAAAATCAGTGAAAAACATTTTTATGAGCAGTTAAGCCGGATTGGCAACCGTTTTAACTGGGATAACCGTTTGGAAACTTACGATCCGGAATATTACCGCTGGACTCAGTGGCTGTTTGTACAAATGTTCAAGCACGGCTTGGCATACCGGAAAAAAGCTCAGGTTAACTGGTGTCCGTCCTGTAAAACCGTCTTAGCCGATGAGCAGGTGATTGATGGTAAGTGTGAAAGGTGCAGTACGGCAGTCGGGAAGCGGGAGAACGAACAGTGGTTTTTTAAGATTACAGAGTACGCGCAGAGATTATTGGATAATATTGAAAAAATTGATTGGCCGGAAAAGATTAAAATCAGCCAGAGAAATTGGATTGGTCGTAGCGAGGGCGTAGAGATTATTTGGAAAATGACAAGGTTCGACCTTGTCATCAGCACTTTTACTACCAGGCCGGACACGATTTACGGGGCAACATTTTTAGTTTTAGCGCCGGAGCTGGCGTTGGTGAATAAATTGAAATTAAATAAAGCAGCAAAGGAGTATGTGGCGAAAGCGTTATTAAAAACCGAACAGCAACGGAAGTTGGAAGAAAAGAAAAAAACCGGTGTCGATACTGGTTATCAAGTGGTCCATCCTTTGACGGGAAAGCCGATTCCTGTCTGGATTGCCGATTTTGTGCTGAAAGACTACGGTACGGGTGCGGTAATGGGGGTGCCGGCGCATGATGAAAGAGACAACGATTTTGCTAAAGAACATCAATTACCGGTGATAGATATTTTGAAAGATAAAGAGGAGATAATTAGGAAATTAGAGAAAAAAGGTTTGGTAAAAAGAACGGTAAATTTTCATTTAAGGGATTGGTGTATTTCCAGGCAAAGATATTGGGGGCCGCCGATTCCGATGATTTATTGTGAAGAGTGTGCTAAAAGAAACACTCCGGAGAGTAAAAATATTCCACTCCGGAGTGGAATGGCTGGCTGGTATCCGGAAAAAGAGGAGAATTTGCCGGTTAAACTGCCGTATGTCCAAGATTTTAAGCCGACCGGAGACGGGAGAGCGCCTTTGGCTAAGGCCCCACGGGGGTGGTTAGAAACAGTTTGTCCTGGTTGCGGAGGGAAAGCAAAGAGAGAAATAGATGTGTCTGATACGTTTTTAGATAGTGCCTGGTATTTTTTGAGGTATCCTTCGGTTTCCAATAAGGAGACTCCTCGTAGGAAGCCTACGAGGAGTCTCCTTGCAGGTACTGACGAGCTTCGTTTGCCTTTTGATCCGGAAATTACGAAAAACTGGTTGCCGGTAGATGCGTATATTGGTGGAGCCGAGCATGCGGTCCTACATTTGCTTTATTCGAGATTTGTCTGGATGGCGCTCTCGGATTGGGGCTATATCCCTAAAGCCCTAGGCCCTGAGCCCTTCCCATTCCTGTACGGCCACGGTTTGATTATCAGAAACGGCGCCAAGATGAGCAAAAGCCGGGGCAATATTGTCAACCCGGACGAATATATTGATAAGTTCGGGGCGGATGCTTTAAGAATGTATTTGATGTTTATCGGGCCGTATGATCAGGGCGGGGATTTTAAAGATACGGGGATAGTGGGGATGAAGCGGTTTTTGAATCGGGTGTGGAATCTGTGTTCCACTCCCGGTGTGAAAGATGTCCACACACCGGGAGTGTTATTGCTGCGACACAAAACCGTTAAAAAACTGACCGAGGCAATGGAGAATTTTCGGTTTAATGTGGGAATTGCCAATATTATGGAGTATGTTAATGGGCTGGAGAAATATTTCACTCCCGGAGTGAAAGAAGTCTCCACTCCGGGAGTGGATTCGATTAAAACTTTAATTTTGTTGCTGGCGCCGTTCGCGCCGTATATTAGTGAAGAACTATGGGGGAAAATCGGCGGAAAATTCAGCGTCCATCAGCAACTTTATCCTAAATACGAGGAAAAATTGACGAAAAATGAGACAGTTACGGTGGTGGTGCAGGTAAATGGCAAGTTGCGGGGAAGACTAGAATTGGGAGCAGAAGAGGGGAAAAATAAAGAAAAAGTATTAACTTTAGCCAAAGCCGATGAGCATATAAAACAGTATCTTAAAGATAAAAAAATTGTTAAAGAAATTTTTGTTCCCGGGAAACTGGTGAATTTGGTGGTAAAATAATTTTTAATGCCCGAGTGGGTAAAATTTTTAAGCAAAATTTTTAAAGAACGGCCATACGTGATAACTCTGGGATTGCTGGGACTATTTTTAGTGGCCGTAGGAGTGTTTTCGGTAGTAGTGGTAGGGAACAGAAATAAAGATGAAGGGGTGGTAATTAAGAAAGCCTTCGACTCCGCTCAGGACTCTGGCGAGGCCGAGATTTTTGTGGATGTGGCTGGAGCAGTGGAGAAGCCTGGAGTGTATCAACTATCAAGTAACTCAAGGGTTAATGATGTTTTGGTAGTGGCTGGGGGGTTAGGAGCAAAAGCAGACAGGGAATGGGTAAGCCAAAATTTAAATTTGGCGCAAAAATTGACGGATGGACAAAAGATTTATATACCCAGTCAGGAGGAGGTTGTTAAGGACGGACCTTCGTCAGAAATTTACAAAGGTCCGTCCTTTGTAAATATCAACATGGCAACGGGGGCAGAGTTGGATACGCTTTACGGGGTCGGACCGGCAACAGCGCAGAAAATTATCGATAACCGACCGTATGCATCGACGGAAGAGCTACTGACTAAAAAAGTTGTTAAAAGCAATGTATATGAAAGTATCAAAAATCAGATTACTGTTTTTTAGTCCGACGACTCATAGTTTATGAGAGGTGTACTGGTATGTTTGATCTGGTTTGCCATATTTTTAGTGAGATTTTCCAATAGTTTTCAGGGAGAAGCCAAACTTAGACATTTAGCGGGAGAGAAGATTGTTTTAACCGGGTATATATCCTCAGAACCAATACTACAGGGTATTAATCAAAAGTTCAGCCTGAGTCGGATTGATATAGTCACTGCCAATCAGCCAAATTACGAATACGGTCAAAAAGTAGTGATTTCTGGCATTCTCCAGAGACGGGTGATAAACAAGTGGTATAGCCAATTTAGCTTGATCTATCCGTCAATAAAAATCATTGAGTCCGATAATATTAAATCTATAAGATACCAGATTATTCGCTGGCGCAAGGGGATAGAAACAGTTTTTAACCGTAATTTGCCGGAACCGGAGGCGAGCCTGTTGGCGGGAATTATCTTGGGCGTGAAAAGGGGTTTACCTCAAGAGTTTTACGAAGCCTTAAAGAAGACGAGCACTATGCATATCGTGGTGGCGTCAGGCTATAACGTGACCGTGATAATGGGAGTTGTCGTGGCCTATTTAGCCGGATTAGCTAAGCGGAAGTGGGCGATTCTAATCGGCGTTGCGGCAGTGGGGATATATACCGTAATGGCGGGACTCCAGCCGGCAATTGTCCGGGCGGCAATTATGGGCGGTTTGGCCTATTTTGGTCAGATGTTAGGTCGGCCATCCGCCAGCTGGCGAATGTTGGTGGTTGCCGCGATGGTAATGTTAATCTTTGACCCTTTGATAATTTTTGATTTGGGATTTCAAATGTCCTTCAGCGCGACCACGGGTTTAATTGTGCTTGGTTCAAAATTGGACAAGATTTTTGGTCGGATTTGGCTGATTGGGAAAGACTTAAGCGAAACCACGGCGGCCCAGATTTTTGTCAGTCCGATTATTTTGTCGGCTTTTGGGTACTTGAGCCCTTTTAGTATATTAGTTAATATTTCGATACTGTGGTTAGTGCCAATAATTATGGTCTTGGGGGCAATCTTAGCCATTACCAGGCTGAGTTTGGTGGCCTGGTTGGCATATGTACCGTTAACAATAATGGTGAGAATTATTGAGTTTTTTAACCGCTAATGAAAAAAATAAACTGGATTTTGAGTTTAGCCATCGGCGCCGTGATTTTTCTGATTGGGCAGTGGCCGGACAACCAACTGCATTTAATTTTTTGCAATGTTGGCCAAGGCGATACGATTTTGATGGAATATCAGGATAAACAGGTGTTGGTGGATACCGGACCGGACAATTCGGTGTTGACGTGCTTAGGAAGAAATATGCCGTTTTGGGACAGGCATTTGGAAGCAGTAATGATTACCCATAACCAAAAAGACCACACCGGCGGTTTAGCAGAAATTAAAAAGCGTTATCAAGTAAGCGAAATAACAGGTTTACAGGTGGGGGATGAATTGACGGTGGGTGAGATTAAGCTGAGGTTGTTGGCTGGCATTCAAGGGAGCGATAAAAACACAGAGGGGTTGGTGTTTTTAGGCAGTTTTGGGGAATTTGACTGGCTGCTGACAGCGGATATTACCGAAAAAGAAGAGACAGGTTTATTAGATAAATTAAAAGAGGTTACGGTGTTAAAAGTGGCCCATCATGGGAGCAAATATTCTTCGAGCCAGGAGTTTTTGGAAACAATTAAACCGCAGCTGGCGGTGATTTCCGTGGGGAAAAACAGCTATGGCCATCCGACACCGGAAGTTTTACAGCGCCTGGGAGACATTGGGGCTGAAATCAGGCGGACAGATAAAAACGGCCAGATAGTGATTGTCAGCGACGGTCGTAGTTGGTATATTAATTCAGATGAAAATTAGACTGCGAGACAGAATTCTATGGGGCCTGTTTATCGGCGGCGAGGGCGCCAAAGCTTATTTGACTGGCAAGTTGTTTTTGTGGACACCGCCTAAATACAGCCGGAAGAAATACCGATTGTTGGTGGCCAGGTTGGTGCGAGAAGGCAGTGTCCAACAGGCAATTATTGAAGGAAAAGTGAACTTTCGGTTAACGGAAATCGGCAAGAAGCAGTTATTGAAAAGCTACCCGGTCTTAAATCCGCCTGTCGGCGAGGCAGGTCCACAACGAATCTGGGATGGGTTTTGGCGGATAGTGATTTTTGATATTCCGGAAGATAAGCGGCTATTAAGAGATAAACTGCGGCGTTACTTACTTAAATTAGGGTTTGGCGAGCTGCAAAACAGCACGTATGTTTCGGCTTATGATTACCAAAAAGAGTTTTTGAGTTGGTTAAAGACCAATGGTTTAGAGAAAAACGTTTTATTACTGGAATCAAAACAGAAATATTTAGGCGAGCCGAAACTGCTGGCAGAAAAAGTTTGGGGTTTAGGGAAATTAAATTCTGGTTACAAAGAGATTGTTGATCGGTTGACAACACGGTTCGGGATTAAAGATGAATCCCGGCGTGAGGAGTTTTTGAAAAAGATCTACCGGGATTGGTTGGAAGTGTTTTTAAGAGATCCGGGTTTGCCGATTGAGCTTTTGGGCGAAGATTGGCAGGGAGAAAAAGCCAAAAAATATGTTTTAAGGTCGGGAGTAGTTAAAGAATGATAAAAGCCTATCGCGTACAGATAATCTGGCTGGCTGTTTTGGTGTTTTTGCTTTACGGCTTTAGTTTAAATAACGCTTTTGTGGCGGATGATGTTTACGGCATTGTCAATAATCCGGAGATATTTAAGTTTTCTTGGGTGATCCAAAGCCCGACGGTAGTTTTGAATAAACTCGTATATTGGTTGATTGCCAACAGCTTTGGGATTATTCCTTGGCCGTTCAGATTAGTGAATATTGGGGTGCATTTACTCACCACAATAGGAGTGTTGGTATTGGTAAGCAAGTTGATTAATAAAACCGTGGGGATGGTAGCGGCGATTTTAGTGGCCGTGCATCCGCTGATGATTGAGTCAGTCACCTGGATTTCCGGCAACGGCTACAGTTGGTACACAGCTTTATTGGTGTGGAGTTTGATTGGTTATATTAAAGCCAAAGACAGTTGGTGGAAATATGGGGGATCGGTTTTACTTTTTTTTTGTGCGCTTCAGTTTTCCGAAAAAGCGGCGATTTTACCCTGCATTTTGTTAGTTTATCGGCTGGTAATTGATAAAAAACGGGGCCGGTGGTGGGACCTAATTCCTTATGCTGCTTTGAGCGGGTTATGGCTGGTTTTAAATCTAATCAATATCGGGGCGAGATTAAACTATTTACAGACAGAATACAACAGCAATGTGGAAACCAAATCAGTCATTAAATTCAGTCCGTTAGTGCAGACGCCGGTGGCTTTAACTAGTTATTTAGGTTTAGTCGCTTGGCCGGATAAATTAACTTTGTATCATTCGGAAATGAGTTTTACCAAGACAAAATTTGGGATTATGGCCGGAATAACGATAATTTATTTTCTGGCAACTGCTTGGTTGTTGTGGCGGCGGAGCCTGATCGGTTTTTTCTTAAGCTGGCTGGTGATTGGTTTAAGCCCGACTTTAGTCCCATTTGGTGTCGCCTGGATTGTGGCTGAGAGGTATGTTTATTTTGGAGCGATCGGCATTCTGATATTGATTGCTTGGGGATTGGTCAAGTTTAGCCAAAAACCAAAACAGGAAGAGGTTGGCTGGGCGGTTATTACTATTTTAGTCTTAGCTTTATCAATCAGGACTTTGGTGCGCAATCACGATTGGACAGATCAGGACCATTTATGGCTGGCAGCGGAGCGGACTTCACCAACGAGCCCGCAAAACCAGAATAATTTAGGGGACCTTTACGGCCGGAGAGGTGATTTACAGCAGGCAGAGTGGCATTTTAAGCGGGCGATTGAGCTGAATCCTAACTATGCTGATGCGATGCATAATTTGGCGAATGTTTATGTTCGGGAAGGCCGGTATGAAGAAGCGATTAAGTGGTACGAAGAGGCGTTGAAAAACAAGCCGTCATTATGGTCATTATGGCAGTCAAAGGCGCAGTTAAAGGCGCTGAGGGAATTTTTTTGTAAACAGCCCGCTTATGAAAAAAACAGCATATGTCAGGTGGGTGAGCAAAATAGCGGGAATTAGTTTACAAAGGTCCGTCCTTTGTTAACTACCTTCAAGAGTCTAGGGCGAGGTTTTCCAAAAATGTTTCAGATGGCTTGGCATAGTCTTCAACAAAATTTTGATATGAATTAACGTCATTCAGATTGATCTTGTGAGCTGTTTTAAAATAGGCGAGAATTTCTTGAGGGTGAATCCAAACCGTATGATTTAGGCCAAGATAATCAGAGTAACTGGAGGGTTGAGTGGGATTTCTAGACAGGGAATTAAGATGAATATAGCGGGAGAGGTGAAGGAGTTGGTTTTCGTTATCCACCATAACTGCTTTATAACGGCCTTGGAATAAAGGGCCAATGCGTTGGTGGCGTTTATTAAAGTACATTGTGTAACGGGTGCCCAGAGATTTCATAAAAGATTCAATACCTCTTTCTGATTTTTGCTTGACCAATAAATGAAAATGGTTAGGCATTAAGCAGTAAGCCAAGAGTTTAATTTCCTGATAATAGTTATTACATGGAGGAGTGAGAATCTTATAAACCTTGTTATGAATAGTAATATTTCTTAAACAAGAATTTTTATCTTTTGGAGAAAGATATTGTTTTAAATAACCCAGAAAGACGCCGTAATCTTGTTGATTTTTAAAGATGATTTGTTTATTAACGCCTCGGTTATAAAGGTGATAATAGGCATTTTCGAGATAAGTTTTAATAATGTTTTTAGCAGGCATGTTATTATTATTTACGAAGGACGGACCTTTGTAAATAGGCCTTTGATGAAGTAAAGGGCGTAAGTGAGATGGGTTAAGAAGACGGCCGGGGCTAAAAGCGGGGAATGATAATAAATAGCGGCAATAATTAAAGTCAGGCAATAAAGCGGGAAAATAAATGGTAATAACAGCGGCAGGAAATAAGCCGGGCGGAGAGAAGTACGGGGGAAAATTTTAACAAAGCGGCCGCGCTGGAAGCCGTAGCGGGAGATTTGGATTAAATGGGGAATAAAGATCGGCCGGCGGTGATGGTAAACCAAAATCTGCGGATGGTAAAGGATTTTTTGGTTAAGTTGGTAAACCAGGTCGTGACAGAGCTTAGTGTCTTCGCCGGGCCAATATTTGGTATTAAAGCCGTTAATTTGGTTAAAGCTGGACTTTTTAATTAAAAAGTTAAAAGTGGGATAATCGTCAACAAAACGGCTAGGTTTTTGGCAGTTTCGATAAGTGTAAGGACCGGCCCCGAGCGTGGTTGACCAGACCAAGCCGGAAATTTTTTGGCAATAAGAATTATTTGGCGGGGTTAAACCCGGGCCGCAAACAGCGCTGATATTTGCCGGTTTTAAGGATTGAGAAGCATTTTTCAGCCAATGTTTGTCCGGATAAGCATCACTGTCAATAAAGGCCAGGATGTTCCCTTTAGCCAGCTTAGCGGCAAAGTCTCTTTTTTGGGCCGGGCCTCCGGGATGAATTTTATCAGTGATAATTAAGATTTCTAAAGGTTTGGTTGATTGGGATCGTAGGGCCGGCAGTAGTTCAGAACACAGATCAGACTTAAGTTTACAGGGAATAATGACGCTAATCATAGTATTTGAGGATTTTCAGGCGGTAAAAGACAGCCAAGGTGTCATACAGCATATGCCAGATGGTGTTTAAAGTGGCCGCGTCAGTGACTGAGCCAAAGTGATATTTCAACTTAATCGGAGCTTCAAAAATGCGGGTAAATCCTTTACGGTGAGCGACGGAAAGCATTTCAATATCAAAGGCATATTTTTTCACGACGAGCTTAGGCAGAATTCTTTCCAGGACTTTTCTTTTAAAGATTTTAATACCCGGTTGGGTGTCTTTAATTTTGACGCCAAAAAGCAAGCGGACTAAATGATAGTAACCCCAGCTTAATATTTTTCTGTCCAGCGGATATTGGACCACCGAAGCTAGGTGGCGTTTAGAGCCGACGATAATATCCGCGTTATACCATTCTAAGTGTTCCAACAACATGGAGATGCCGTTGGGGTCGATTTCCATACCGGCGTCTAAAAAAGCAATGTAGTCGCCCTTGGCTTTGGACATGCCGTAGCGGACAGTATAACCTTTGCCTTGATGGGTTTGATTGAGATAAACTTTGAGTTGAGGCGAAGTTAACATTTTGGCCTTGCTATAAGTTTTATCCAGCCGGCCGTCGACAATCACAATCATTTCATGGTCATAGCGGATTTGGTTTAAGACTGTCTGAATCCGTTTTAAGTCTTTGACAATCGTCGATTCTTGTTTATAGGCAGGGATAATAATGGAAATGAGGTGTTTAGGATTTTTTGGCATTTAAGAACTTTATAACTAAGAAATAGGGAAAAAGCAAACCAGGCAGGCGAGCCTGACGTTTTAATTATTACACTTGGTTAATAAAATCTTGGGAGTAAGTATACAATTAAAGGATGAAGTCTGTCAGTGTGGTGATGCCGGCTTTTAACAGCATCAGAACGATTGAGGTGTGTTTAAAAAGCATTCGGGAGCAGGATTATGGCGGTAAAGTGGAGATTGTGGTGGCGGACGGCGGGTCGACTGACGGGACTTTGGCAGTGTTAAAGAAGTATGGCTGCAAGGTGGTGGCAGAGAGGACTGGTAATCCGGAAAAAGCTAAGGCGATTGGATTGAAAGAGGCAAAAGAGGAGTTCGTGTTGTTGATGGCTTCAGATAATGTGCTGCCGGATAAATTATGGCTAAAAATAATGGTTGTTAGTTTGTTAAAAGAGCCGGAAGCAGTGGCCGCTTATCCGTGGCACTATGCTTATCGAAAAACCGACACCAGCTTAAATCGCTATTTTGCTTTGATGGGGGTGAATGATCCGGTAGCGAAGTTTATGGGTAAAGCCGACCGGCAGGGTTGGGGTGGAAATGGGTGGCGGTTAAGCGGTGCAGCTGAAGATAAAGGCGGTTATTGGTTGGTGCGGTTTACCGCCAAAGATATGCCGACGCTGGGGGACAACGGGATTTTGGTGTGGAAAGATAAGTTGGTGAAAGCAAAAGTTGACGAAAAATATTTTTCCCACATTGATGTGTTTTATGATCTTGTAAGTTTAGGAATGAACCAGTTTGTAGTAGTTAAAAATGAGATTGTTCATGATACTGGGGAAAAGTGCTTTAAGTTTTTAAGCAAGCGGTTTCGGTATATGAAAGAGTTATATTTGAGTCAACGAAACATGAGAAGATTTAAATGGGTAAGAAGTTGGCGGGATAAAGCAAGGTTGGGTTTGTCTGTCGTCTATAGCTTGACTTTGGTTGGTCCGACACTGGAAGCAGCTTGGGGGTTTATGGTTAAGCCGGATTTAGCCTGGTTTTGGCATCCGGTTATGAGTGTTGCGATGGTTTTTGTCTACGGAAAGCCAGTTCTTATAAGGCTTATATTTCAATTTTTTCGTGTTGGCGATCAGAGTAAGGTCCTTGCTTAATCGTAATGAGTTTAGTCGGCTTTAAGAATTTAAAACCATGGCCGCCACAGAACTGCAACAAACAGTCGCCGGGGTTAAGAATGTGTTTTACAAAGGTCCGTCCTTTGTAAAAGAAAGTGGCCTCAATTTGGCCGGAAACCAGATAAATAAACTCCTGATTTTTATGAGTGGTTTTGGCCAGGCGTCGGTGTTGGTGGGGTTTAACTTGGCGGCCTTTAGGGTAGAAGTTAACTCCCAGCTGTAAAGGGTTATCTGGTTTGGTTAAGAACTGGTGGGGTTTGGCTTTAAAGTTAGCTTTAATGATAAGAGCTAGGGTGGTTTTTCCGAACTTGATGTTAATTAAATTGTTAGGCATCATGAATAGTATATATTAGAGAGAAAAGATAGCTAGCTAGACTGACAAAAAGGAGTGATTGTAAACCAAAACGGTAGGATAAAAAGGAAAGCAGGCCGCCGATGGCTGAGCCGATTAGATTGCTAGCTAAGAAAGCGGTTTCGTCATGAGCGCGGGAAAAAAGATTGATAAAAATCAGGCCGGAAAAGTAAAGCGGCAGGTTAAGCAGGAAAGGTAAAACTAAGTATTTAACCAGTTGGGGTAGTTGATTGAGCCAGTTTAGGGGGATAATTATGGTGAAGATAAAGCTGATGATTAAAAACAGATAAGCCAGTTTCAGAGGGATTTTTAGTTTAGAAAAACTTAAGTTAGCCAACAGAATCAGAATTAAGATAGCGGAGATGGTAAAGACGTTAGTCTGCCAGGTATTACCGTAAAGCAAGGCGGTTTTGCTGATGTTTTGAAACTCAAATAAGAGGAAACCGGCGCCCAAGAAAAAGGCGAGCGGGTTAAAGCGTTGGGTTAAGTTAAGTTTTCGGGAAAAGAGGAAAAATAAGCAGACGATAAGGCCGGAGATGACCAGGTGAAGTTTGGGCAGACGGGGTTGGTCAAGGTAAAGATAGGGCCAGTCATCGGTCAGGTTTTTGAGGGGCTGAGGATAGTTTTCCAGCCGTTTTTGAATAAATTGGTTTAGATTTGGTTGGCGATTAAGCAGGTTTGAGAGGGTGTCGGGATTAAGGCTTTGAACAAAGATGACCCCGCCCCAGCCAAAAATCGGCGGATCATTTTGGAGGCTGAAAACTAAAGGTTGGTGATGGAAAACATCAGCCAGGTTGTTTTGGATTTGCGCTCCGATCCAGGGCCGGCGGACATCAAAAGCAATAAAGACCAAGCCGTCGGGCTGGAGCAGGTTTTTGATAGCTTGAAAACTTTCTTGGGTATATAAATAGTTGTCCAGCTGAAGGTTGTTTAAGGAGCCGGATAAGGTATGGGAATCGGCTAAACCCATAATTACCAAATCATATTTATTCTGGGTTTGCTGGAAAAATGAACGGCCGTCGTTATTAACCAGGTTAACGGTGGGTTTAGAATAGGGTTGTTCCGGATGATATTTTTGCCCCAGTTTGATGATTTGCGGATCAATTTCGATAGCATCAATTCTGCTGGCGGAGTTTCTAACCGCCGCCGCCGCGTCATTACCGCCGCCGGCGCCAACAATTAAAACTGAGCTGGGTTGAGGCTTAAAAACAAAGGGAAGTTGGTATTGGTTGTTAAATTGAGTGGAAAAGTCAGGAGGTAATTGATTAGGGCCAACTTGGTTAATCAGCGCTTGCCGGCGATTATCCGAGAGATCAAGCAGTCCCATGTAACCGACATTATTGACTTGAAGGAAGTAATCGGCGGAATTAGGAATAGGTTGAAGGTCAAGTTTTTGATAGGGCGACCAAGTCGTATTAGTCGAGTTAACCAAATTAAAACTGATAACAATAATAGACAAGATAGTTAAAAACATGGAAAGATTTTGGTGATTTTTGGCAGTTAAACTGAAGATGATAAATTGAGCCAGGAGTAACCCAAGATAGGGAGAGAGGTTGAGAAAAGAGGCTAGATTAAAACTTAAAATGCCGATTAAAGAAAAGAAAACGTTTAAGGAGTAGAACCAGATTCGCTGTTTTGGCTGATGGAAAAAGAGGCTAAGATGCTGGCCTAAAGGAATAAAGATAGCCAGAGTGAGAGCAAAAAGGAAGAGGGTAAGGATTAGACCCCAAATAATAGTTAACCAGGAGGTCCAGGGGGTTTGAAACCAGATAAAGCTGTCGCTTAAGGGGGAAAGAAAGTTGGTGATGGGAGTGAAGAGTTTAAAGGTTAAGATAACAGTTAAAATCAGCAGCAGGATAGCAGAGAGTGTCAGGGGCAGTCTTTTTTTGATCAGCATGCCTAAGCCGGAGCCGATAAAAATGGCTAAGAGAATCAGATTAGACAGATAAGCAAAAAGACGGATTTCGGCGCTGATTAAGCGGATTAGCAAGAGCTCTAAAAATAGGATCAGAAAACTGATGAGGCAGAGATGAAAAAGTTTTCGTTTATTAAAGTTCATGAAATTTATTTTAGTATACAATAGTCATCAGATGAAATTGTCAGTAATTATTTGCACCAGTGGCCGGCCGAAAGATTTGGAAGGGTGTTTAACCAGTTTAAAGCAGCAAAGTTTTAAGGATTTAGAAACAGTGATTGTGAGAGATTCGCCGTTGGTGAAAGCCAGAGACTTGGGTTGGCGGAAAGCTAAGGGTGAAGTGGTGGCTTGGATTGATGATGATGTAATTTTGGCTAAAGATTGGGCCAGAAATTTAGTTAAAATTTTTGATAACAATAAGGAAGTGGGTGGTGTCAGCGGTCCGACAATAGTTCCGGAAGATTTATTAAAAAACCGGTTGGTATTTTGGTGGTATGGTAAAAAAAATTGGCTGGTGAAGTTATGGGTGAAACTGGTTTTAGATAATCAACCGTTGGCAGTGGGTAAAATCACTAAAATTGGCTGGTGGTCGCCGGGATCAAATTTTAAGAGTTGTTTAAGACTAAAAGGTTTACAAGAAGTTGATTATTTAGAAGCTTGCAATATGAGTTTAAGGCGAGAGTTGGTGAAGGAGGCGGACGGATTTGATTTAGATTATCAGGGTACGAGCGAGTGGTGTGAAGTGGATTTGGCGATGAAGATAAAAAAATTGGGCTACCGATTAGTGTGGAGCAGGCAGGTGAGGTTAGAGCATCAGGTATCCAGAAGCGGAGCGTTTATTAAGCGGAAAAATTGGGGAGAGAGAATCAGAAATTACTTAAGATTCAGGCAAAAATGGTTACACTAATATGATTAAAGTTTCGATTATTATTGCTAACAACTTGGCTAATTGGTCGTTTCCAAAGCAGGGGCTTGGACCGGGATTGGAATTAATCGTGGTGAATAACGGGATTATTGGGCCGGGTAATCCCTCTAAGGCACGCAATGATGGCGCCAGCCAAGCTAAAGGGAAGTATTTGGTTTTTTTGGATAATGATACCCAGGTAAAAAAAGGCTGGTTGGATCAAGTCGTTAAGTTTATGGATAAACAACCGAAAGTCGGCGCCGGACAACTGAAATTATTAAGAATGGGAAGCAATAAATTTGACAGCGCCGGCGATTTATTAACCAATAACGGCTTTTTGGTAGAGCGGGCCAGGGAGGCAGAGGATCGGGGACAATTTGACAAAGCTGATAAGATTTTTTCCGGCAAAGGAGCGGCAATGATTGTCAGAAAAAATGTTTTTGCCAAAATCGGTGGCTTTGACGAGACTTATGTTTATTACTGGGAAGAACCGGATTTGTGCTGGCGGATATGGCAATCCGGGTACGAGGTGCGGTTTTTGTGGATGGGTCAGGTTTATCATAGCTACGGCACCAAAGCCAAGCCGATTCCCAAGGTTCCGGCAGCCGGACAGGTTTACTTGGCCTGCCGGAATCAGCTAATGACGATTATAAAAAATGCTTTTGGCTGGCGGCGCTGGCGGATGTTGTTTTGGGTTAGTTTAAGTTGGCTGGGCCTGGAAATAATGTTTGTAATTAAGGGTAAATGGCGGCAGGCTTGGGCGATTGAGCGAGCGTGGTTTTGGTTACTGTGGCATTGGCCAAAGCAGCAACTAAAAGGTAATGATCAATGGCTGGAGCAGGTGACGATTAAACGAGATTGGGAATGGTATATTGGCAAAGGCTTAGCTTTTATTTCCGGGAGGGGATTTTAATGAACTTTGATCAGGCGACTAATTTATGGCGGGGGGTAGAAGTGGCGTTGTTAAAGCAAAATTGGGGAAAATATTTTAAAGGTAAGATTTTGGATTTAGGCTGCGGTGAGGGGGAGATTGCCAGGCAAGTATTTGGTAGAAAAATTGAGTGGGGGTTGGACAATGATTTAGTGATGGTGAGAAAAGCGAAACAATCAGGAATGTATAACCAAGTATTGTTGGGGGATGCGAGGAAAATAGCCTTAGCTAGCGGCAGAGCGGATTTAGTTTTTAGCAATAGCGTGATTGAGCATATTCAGAATTTAGACAAAGTTTTACCGGAAATTAACCGGGTTTTAAGACAGGGCGGGCTATTAGTGGCGACGATGCCCAGCGATTGTCTGGGAGAATATTTAGGGCGGGGAGAGTGGTATGCTCGCTGGTTTAACCGAAAATATCAGCACTATAATTTATTGAGTAAAGAAAAATGGATAGAAATGTTAAAAATAATAAGATTTAAGTTAATCGACGGCTATTATTATTTAGATAAACAGACAATTCACCAATGGCATAAGTTATTATGGGGGAATAAATTAGGGATAAAATTAAAAGTCAAACCAGTCAAACCAGAAAGGTTAAAAATTGGGGCTGGGATAGCGATTTTAGCGCAAAAGATATGAAAATATCGGTGATTGTTGTTAATTTCAACGGTAAAAATTATATTGCCGACTGTCTTGATTCAGTTTTAAAAACGGATTTTAATGATTTCGAAATTGTGGTGGTGGAAAATGGGTCCAATGACGGCAGTTGGCAGTTACTTAACAAAAAATATAAAAAAATACGGTTGGTGAAGTTAATAAAATCTTCAGAAAATTTATTTTTTACCGGCGGCGGTAATTTAGGGGCAAAAAAAGCTAAGGGTGAATGGCTGGTATTTTTAAATGCTGATACAGTGGCAGATAAAAACTGGTTAAAAGAAATGGTTAAGCTGGTCAAACACAAACGACTCATTCAGCCAAAGATTAAGATTTATCAGACTAATAAGATTGATTGTGTTTGGGGAGATTATCTTTGGCCGGGTTGGGGCAGGGCGCATGGCCGGGGGGAGACAGATAAAGGACAGTATGAAGTAAATCGCCAAGCAGATTATGCTAATGGTACTTGTTTAATGATAGAGAAAAAGTTTTTCTTGGAGTTAGGCGGGTTTGATGAGAATTTCAAGTTTTTTTACGAAGATGTGGATTTGAATTTACGGGCCAGAAAACAAGGCGGCCAGGCTTGGTATGGCGCTAAAGCAATGATTTGGCACAAAGGCTCCTTGTCATTTAAGCAGAATGTGGCGTCAGAGACGGTGCAATATTATTACCACAGGAACAGAAAGTTAACGGTGATGAAAAACTTTAAGGGAATTGACAGGCGGATAAGATTAGCGGTTTTAGGATTAGTATAAGATATGAAAAAGATAGCTTTTATTACCCCTTTTTATTTACCGGTTAAATTGTCTGGTTCGGGAAGATTGGTTCAAGGGATAGCGGAGGGATTAGTGGAAAAAGGGTTTGACTGCAAAGTGATTACGGCTGATGGCTGGACGACGAGATCTTGGTATTTGCCTTTTGGACAGCGACTGCAGGAAAAACAGGATGAGTTTAAAGGAGTTAAGGTAGAGCGCTTAAAGTGTGGCTGGTGGCTGTCTTTAGCGAGCTTGATAACTCAGTTTAAGTTCCAAGCCTGCGGGCCGAATTTATTGGGGTTAGCTGATGTTTTTAAAAAAGAAAAGTTTGATATCGTCTGGGTGGTCCCTTTTCCGGCTTATTTGAACTGGCTGGTGGTGAAGGCGATTGATCAGCTTAAATTTAAGCCGCGTTTGGTAGTTACTCCCTGTTTTCATGAAGCATTGAGAGAGTATTATCATCCAGCCTTGAGGCAAGTTTTACAGCGGGCGGATATGGTGCAGGCCTTGACCGGGGCGGAGAAAGAGCTTTTGGTGAAACAGTTTGGATTGCCGGAGAGCAAGATAAAAACGGAACCCGGATTTTTAGCGGATATCACAGTCAGGAAAAAGGAGTGGCAACAGTTGGCGGTTGAGTTTAAAGCCAAACATGATTTAACGGGGAAAAAAACAGTGCTGTTTATCGGCAGTAAGATTGAGGAGAAAGGATTAGCTGTTTTAGCTCAGGCAGTAGGACAGTTATGGCAGGAAGATGATAGTTATAGATTGGTGACTGTGGGAAGTAAGACGGCTTTTTGGCAGCGGTATAAGAAAAAACACCAGTGGAAATTTTTGGTAGACTTGGATGATGTCAGTGAGCAGGAGAAAGAAGCAATTTTGTCGGCGGCGGATGTTTTTTGTTTGCCGTCACGGGTGGAGTCGTTTGGATTGGTATACTTGGAAGCCTGGCTTAAGAAAAAGCCAGTAATCGGGGCCGACATTGGCCCGGTCAGGGAGTTGATCAAGGGGGCTAAAGGCGGCAGATTGGTTAAATTCGGAAGAGTGCGTGAGCTGGCAGCGGAGATTGACCGATTGGTAAAAGATAGAAATTTAGCCGGAAGATTAGGGGAGAATGGTTATAAAGCTTTAAAAATAAGGTATAGTAAAAAAATAGTTTTATCTCAGCTGGAAAAGATTTTATGAAGATTAAGCTTTGGTTATTTAATAATCTGACGACGAAGCAGACTGTGGTTAAAAATACGTTTTGGCTGATGTTAGCCGAAGTTGTTTCTAAAGCTCCAGTATTTTTTTTAAATATTTGGATAATTAGATATTTGGGGGCGGAGGATTATGGAAGACTTAGTTTTGTTTTTGCTTTTGGTTCTTTATTGGTAATTTTCACTGATTTGGGCTTGTCAACCTTAACGATCAGAGAGGTGGCGAAGAATAAAAGCTTAGCGAGAAAATATATCGATAATTTAATAGTCATTAAGTTAATTTTGAGCTTGGCTGTGTTAGGTTTGGTTTTCTTGTCAGTTAAGTTTTTAGGTAAATTTTCAGAGTTGATAACTTTAGTTTTTTGGGTGACGATTTTTGTGACGATTACGTCTTTGACAACCTTTTTTCAAGCAATTTTTCAAGCTTTTGAAAAAATGGAATTTTTGGTTGTTTCTAAGATTGTTTATTCGCTTAGTCTGGTTTTAATTGTTTTTTACGTAGTTCAGCAGCAGTTGGGGATAGAGGGATTAACTAAAGGTTATGTTGTTGCCGCAGTTATTGCTCTTTTGGCGACGATGATTTTAACTAAAAAAAAGTTGGTTGAATTTTGGCCGGGGACAGATTTAACTTTTTTTCAAAAAAGTTTAAGGGAGGCATGGCCGTTTGCTCTTATCATTTTATTGGGTTCGATATATATGCAGATGAATACGATTCAATTAAAACTGCTTGCCGGAGATATTGAAGTTGGTTTGTATAATATCGCTTTTCAGTTAATTTTTGTGATGACTGTTTTGGGTGGCGTTTTTTTCAGCGCCTTATTTCCATCCTTAGCTAAAGAGTATGGAAAGTCAAAGATAGGTTTTTATAAATTGATTGATTTTTTTACCAAGTGGGTAATTTCGGGCGTATTAATATTTTGTTTGATCTTGTTTTTGATCAGCGGGAAGCTGTTTGTTTTATTGTATGGCCCGGATTATGTGAGAAGCATTAGCATGTTTCGTTTGTTATTAATTGCGTTTTTTATTTTATTTATTAACACGACTTATTCAGAAGCCTTAAAAACCATGAATTTACAGAAAGATTATTTGAAGGCCCTTTTTTGGGGATCTTTGTTAAATTTTTTACTTAATTTTGTTCTGATAGCTTGGTGGGGAGGAGTAGGGGCTTCATTAACAGCGATTTTATCATCTTCACTAATTACTATTTTGATAATAACGAAGTTTAGAAAGTTAAAACAAAGAGATTTGGCAAAATGAAAATAAAGCTTTTATTCATAAACGCCATTGATACCAGTAGGTCAATCCAAACCTTGCTGCCGCCATTGGGACTGGGCTATCTGGCGAGCTCGTTGAGAGAGAATTTCCGTGAAGACAAGTGGCAATTTAAGATTATTAATCAGGATATTAGAGAAGAGATAGAAAAATTTAATCCTGATATCGTGGCGATTTCTTCAGTATCGCAAAATTACCAGAGGGCGGTAGAGTATGCAAAAATTGCTAAAGAATATCACCTGCCGGTTATCATCGGAGGGATCCATATTACAGTGATGCCTTCAACTTTAACTAAGGAGATGGATGTGGCGGTAATCGGGGAAGGGGAAGAAACGATTGTGGAGCTTTTTAAGCTTTATAAACAAAAAAGGAAATTTATTAAAAAAGATTTAAAAAAGATTAAAGGGCTTGCTTTTAAAGAAAGGAATCGGTTGGTGCTAACGCCAAGAAGGGAATTAATAGAACCTTTGAATAAGGTCCCTTTGCCGGCGAGAGATTTGATAACGATTGGTAATCCTACTTATATGTTTACTTCCAGAGGGTGTCCTTACAGGTGTACTTTTTGCGCTTCGTCCCGTTTTTGGGGCCGGGTGAGATTTTTTTCGGCAGAATATATGGTTAAGGAGATAAAGTATCTAGTTGAAAATTATGGGATAAACCGAATTGATTTTTGGGATGATCTATTTATTGCCCACAGGCGAAGATTAAATGATTTACTACTACTGCTTAAAAAAGAGAAGCTGTTGGGTAAAGTGAGTTTTGGCTGTATGGTGAGATCTAATTTAGTGGATGAGGGGTTAGCGAAGGTGTTAAAAAAACTGAATTTCACCAGGACATCCATGGGTTTGGAATCAGCTTCTCCCAGGATTCTTGAGTACTTGAAAGGTGAAACGATTAATGTGAAGAACCATGTTAATGCAATCAGAATTTTAAAAAAGTATGGCATCGAACCAAGCGCCTCTTTTATAATTGGTTCGCCAACAGAAACCCGGGCGGATATTTTACAAACATTAAAATTTATCAAGAAAAGTCGATTGCGCGGGTTTGATATTTATGTTTTAGCGCCTTTGCCCGGAACGCCGGTTTGGGAATACGCGAAGAGCAAAGGTTTGGTGGGCGAAAAAATGGATTGGAGCAGGCTGGATGTGGACTTTTATCAGAATCATGACCGGACCGTAATTTTGTCGGAAAAGTTAAGCAGAGATGAGTTATATAAATTGTTTTTGAAGTTTAAGCTGGAGCAAAAAAGACGGTTGGCAATGTATTTTATTAAAAATCCTTTAAAGATTCCTAAATATTTAATAGGAGTAATGGAAAGATTAATGTCTAATTAATGAAAAAAAGGAATGTAGTATTAATAGCTCTTTATGACCTGAACTCGTTTCCAGTGTGCACCTTACATGCTTCTCTAAAAGAAGCGGGTTTTAGCGTTAATTCGATTTTCTTTAAACAACTAAATCCAAATAACACGATGGATTCTCCAACAACTAATGAAGTTAAAGCTCTTATTAAACTAATTAAAGACCTGGAGCCACTTTTTGTAGGCATTAGTGTTCGGTCCACCCTTTTTAAATTGGCTTCCAAAATAACTGAAGAAATAAAAAAGGAGGTTGATACTTTAGTGATATGGGGTGGAGTTCACCCTATAATTAGACCAATTCAAAGCATACAATTTACAGATATTGTTTGTATTGGTGAAGGTGAAAAGGCAGTCGTGGAATTGGCAACAAAATTATCAAGCGGAGAAAAAATAGATAACATCCGAAATTTATGGATTAAAAAGAATGATAAAATTATTAAAAATGATTTGCGTTCTTTGATTCAAAATCTTGACTTGTTGCCCTTTCCTGACTTTTCAAATAAAAATAAGTTCTTGGTGGAAAACGGTAATGTACTTAATTTGCCAGACTCAGAGAAAAAAACATCATACTGGCTCATGACGTCAAGGGGTTGTCCATTTAATTGTGCTTACTGCAGTAATAACATCTTGAGAATGACATATAAGGGCAAAGGAAAATATGTAAGGCGTAGGAGTGTTGAAGATGTTATTAAGGAGTTAGTTTATGCAAAAAGAAAATACAAGAATGTAAGCTACATAGCTTTTGAAGATGATGTATTTACATTTGACATCAATTGGATAAGAAAATTTTGTTGCCAATATAAAAAAACGGTTAACCTACCGTTTTTCTGCTATTGCCATCCAAAAATTACCAGTGAAGAAATGATACGACTTTTGAAAGATGCGGGAGCCAAGGATATGACAATGGGAATACAAACAGGTTCGGAGAAAATCAGACATAAATATTTCAAAAGATACGACACTAATGAAGACATCATAAGGGTGGGACAAATATTGCGAAAATATAAAATCAATTGCGCTTATGATGTGATAATGGATAATCCTTTGGAAACAAGCAAAGACAAGAGGGAGACATTTAATCTTTTATTGAAATTGCCAAAGCCTTTTGAGTTGCACACACATACGCTGACACATTTTCCAGAGACAGAACTCACAAATCTTCTTTTAGAGAAGAAAATGATTTCAGAAAACGAAGTTGAAGATCAAAAACAAGAATCGTATAAGAGATGGACGCCGACTTTAGATTTGAGAAGAGATAATGATGACCTATTTTGGGACAACTTATACTATTTGGCTAAACAGAAATATGTGTCTCGAGAATTTGTTATTTGGCTAAGCCATAACAGTTTAATAAAAAAGCATTCTAAACGATTAACTTTGTTGTTAAGATTGATGAGCGCCAATATTTATACTATTAGACGCGGTTCAAAAATAGATACGGCAAGATGGTACATCATCTCTAGTTTGCTAAAGATTCCTAAATATTTGTTTCAGCGCTTGCAAGCAAAGATTCCCTCAAGAACTCCGCGGGTGTAGCTTTTCCAGAGAGCGTAATTTTTTTTCACTAGCAGATAACCAAAGAAATATACTGGGAAGATAAAGATAAAATAATTAAGCAGGAAAAATAATAATTGAAAGGAGTTGGCATGTTTGAATTCAAACCAAAAAAGATTTCTGGTGTAGTAATAGACGGGTGATGTTTTTTTGATGGTTTGGCCCAATTTGTGGTAAATGACCGACCGAGGGACATAGAGGATAAGAAAGCCGGCTGTTTTTACCCTGAGGCACCAGTCGGCATCCTCGAAGACGCAAAAGAACCTTTTATCTAAAAGACCGATTTTTTTGACCACTGCTGTTTTGATTAAAAGGCAAGCGCCGGTGACAAAATCAACGGCCTGGGGGCGGTTATTTTTTTGTTTGACCAGAGAAATTTTACCTAAGGAAAGATTTATCATTGATCCGATTGATTGGATGACCTTTGTTTTACCCCGGCGGCGGTAATAATAGATTTTGGGGCCCAGGGCACCGCTGTTTTGGTAATTTTGGGCGGTTTCGACTAAGTGATTGAGGAAGTTTTTGGTCACAACGGTATCGTTGTTTAAAAGCAAAATATAATCGCTTTGGCCCTGTTTTAAGATTCGTCTGATGGCCACATTATTTCCTTCGGCAAAACCAAGATTGGTTTTATTTTTCAGAATGTATAGCGAGGGGAATTTTTGCCTGATCTTGAAAATATCTTCAGCCTGGGAACCGTTATCGACCACAACAATTTCATAATTTGGATAGGTAATTTTGGATAATGATGTTAAGCATTCAAGAGTATCTTTTAAACCGTTCCAATTAAGAATAATAATGGAGATTTTTGGTTGCTGGGTCATAGTTGAGCGACGATAATGAATTGGGCGCAGAAAAGCGAAGGCGATAATTTGGTGAGTTGATAAAGCAATGTTTTTAGTATTTTAATCTTTAGAACCCTGCCTTTTAAAAAGAAGAACTCAAATCCGGGAGAATAATCGAGAGCAAGGATTTTCAGGCCGGCATCAGCCACCAGTTTTTGGCTGGTTTTACGAGTGAAGAAACGAACATGGGAGTCGTCCATAATGCCGTCTTTTTGATAATAGAATCTGCCTAAGAGTAAATTCCATCTGATTTTAATATTGGCAATGTTGGGGATTGATAAGATGAAAATTCCGTTATTTTTTAGAAAGGGTTTAAGTTTTTTTAAGACCGCTAACGGATCGAATAAATGTTCTAAAATATCGGCGCAGATAATAACATCAAATGACTTTTGGGGGAAAGGCAGACGATCAGTTTCAATGTTTAAAGTAAAAGCTTGATCGAGATTTTTTTGGGCTTGGGTAATGGCTTGACTGGAGATATCAATAGCAAAGACAACGGCCTGTTTATGCTGTTTAAGGTATTTTCCCAGGGTGCCTTCACAACAGCCAACATCAAGAATTTTTTTATTAAAATCAACGTATTTAATGATCGATTCGTTTAAACCGTTTTTATAAAGGCGGGTTTTGTGGTTAAATAATTGGTTTAGTTTCATGAGAAATCCAGCAGCTGGCCGATGAATTTTTGGGTCGATCTAAATAAGAATTTAAGATCAGATAGGCTGCGGATAGAAAGGATTTTTCTGAAAATGAATGCCGGAGTCAGGCAATTTAAGTAAATATTCCGGGTGAGGGCCATTAATTTTTTGTCAGGAATCGGCGATTTTAAAATCGGTTGGGACATGTCGTATTTATTCCAGTCCAGGGTTTTGAGCCAGTGATTTTTCTTGGCCTGTTTGAACAATTTAGTCCCGGGATAGGGGATAATAATTGTTGCCTGAAGAGAGTTAATTAAGCTTTTTTTAAAGAGATTTTTGGTAAAGTTAACGGTTTTTTGCGCGTCAGCCAGAGTTTCCCAGGGATAACCGACCATACAGGTGACGTGGGGTTCTAACTGGCCGCCAGCGGCTTTAATAAGTTTTAATTCTGGTTCAACCTGGTTAATTTTAATGCCTTTGTTTAAGCGGTTGAGGGTAATTTGGTTGGCGGATTCCAAACCAAAAAGCAAGAAACGAAAGTTGGCTTTGGCCATCAGTTGATAGTCTTTAGCGGTTAAAATCCCGAAGCGCAGATTACAGCCGAAAGCGATTTTTTTATAATAGCCGCGCTTGATCATGCCCTGGCAAAATTGAGTTAGCCAACTGCCAACCATAAAGGTGCCGCTGTCATCAAAAACTTCTTTAATTCCCAGTTTGATGAGTTGGCCGATTTCGTCTAAAAGATTGTTTGCTGTCCGGACCATAAAGTTAGGGAAGAGGGTGGTCCAGGAGCAAAAAGTACAGCCGCCATTCCGGCGCCACCAACAGTCACGGCCGGCCATAGTGTAAGTTCCCGGGGTATATTTAAAATTGCCGTTTTTGTAGGCATATAATTGCCATTTGGTTAATTTCCGGTCAATAAAGGGGAGCGCATTAAGGTCAGACCTTTCTGAAGATTTAACCTTTAAGGTCGGACCTTTTACGATAGCCAGTAAAGATAAATCATAGTAACCACCGTGAATCAGGTAATCGACCGGGCAGTTGATTTTGGTTTCATCAGGGAGGGCAGTCACATGGTCGCCGGCAATGGCAATCTTCATTTTTGGCAGGGATTTTTTCAACTCCTTAATAATCTGCCAATGTTGTTTGATAACCGGGGTTTTGGTTTCAATAAATAACAGGTCCAGTTGGCTGCTTTTCAGCTGGTTAAACCAGTGTTCATAGGTCCAGTTTTCAGCAATGCCATCGAGCCAAATCACTTCGTGGCCGTGTTTGTTTAACAGAGTGGCAGCGGAGGCCGGGATAAGCGGATAGATATAAGTGGGGGATTTAAACCATTGAAACTGGCGGTTTTGGGACAATAAAGGGGTGCCTTTTGGTGATTTTAAGGGCGGATAACCGATGCAGATTTTCATATAGTTAATTTAACCTAAAATAAGGTAAAATGGAATAACAATGAGACAAATTATTGAGCAAACGATTAAAAAAGTTTTAAAAGAATTGGGAGTAAAACCGGTTAAGTTTTCTGTGGAGCACCCGGAAAATATGGCTTGGGGAGATTACACGACTAATGTGGGGATAATTACCCATAAAGCCGAGGAAATTGGCGCCAAATTAAAAGCCGAAGAAAGCCTGAATAAAATCGCTTCAAAAATTGAGGTAAAAGGGGCTGGTTTTATTAATATATCAATCAAATCAGATGCTCTTGTCAGTCAAGTTAATCAAGTGCTAAAAGGCAATTGGGAAAAACCATTACTGGGAAAGAAAATCAGCGTTGAATATACTGACCCGAATCCATTTAAGGAGTTTCACTTGGGCCATTTGTACTCTAATTTAATCGGTGAAGCAATTGCCAAGATTTTTGAAGCTAGCGGGGTGACGGTCTGGCGGGGGAATTTTTACGGTGATGTGGGAATGCACGTGGCCAAATCCGTCTGGGGAATGCAGCAAAAGCTGACCAAAGAGAAAATTGCGATTAAGGATTTGGAGAAAAAATCAATCAAAGACAGGCAGAATTTTTTGGGGCAGGGATATGCTTTGGGGGTAAGGGCGTTTGAAGAAGATGAAAAGATAAAAAAAGAAATTACCGAGCTGAATAAAAAAATTTATGACAAAGATGAGTCGGTGAAAGAAATTTATGAAGCGGGCTTAAGTTGGTCTTTGGAATATTTTGAAACTTATTACAAAAGGCTGGGAACCAAATTTGACGGTTATTATCCGGAGTCTAAGGTGGCGGTTTTGGGTAAAAAATTAGTGGAGAAAGGTTTGAAAAAAGGCGTGTTAGAAAAAAGCGAGGGAGCGGTGGTGTTTAAGGGCGAAAAATATGGCTTACATACCCGGGTATTTTTAAATAAGTTTGGTTTGCCGACCTATGAAGCCAAGGATTTAGGTTTGGCCCAGGCGAAATACCAGGATTTTAAGTATGACCGGTCGTTAAATGTTTTCGGCAAGGAAATTGACGAGTATTACCGGGTGGTGAAAAAAACCTTGGAATTAATCGAACCGGAATTGGGGAAAAAGGCCGAGTGGTTGGCCCACGGCATGGTGAAATTACCAGAGGGGAAAATGTCGTCACGGTCGGGGAATGTAATTACCGCCGATTGGCTGTTAAACGAAGCCAAAGGCTTGATCCAGAAAAACTTTAAATGTGATGATGAAGTGGCTGAACAGATCGGCCTGGGAGCGGTGAAATATGCCTTATTAAAGTCGGGAATTGGCCAGGATGTGATTTTTGACTTTGCCAAGTCAATTAGTTTTGAGGGCAATAGCGGGCCATATTTGCAGTATACCTACGCAAGAGCGCGAAGTGTTCTCAAGAAAGCGCACCTGCAAGGAGACTCCTCGCAGGTCTGCGAGGAGTCTCCTTATTGTAATCAAGAAGAAGAGATTCTACTGCGGAGCTTGGTGCGGTTTGAGGAAACTATTGTCCAGGCGGCCGAAGAGTTGGCGCCGGACGTGGTGGCGAAATTTTTATATGATCTGGCCCAAAAATTTAACAGTTTTTACAACAAACACCGGGTGATCGGTAATGATTTTCGGTTGTGGCTGACGAGCGCGACGGGGGAGATTTTAAAGAAAGGATTAGGATTATTGGGGATCAGTGCGCCGGAGAAGATGTAGAAAACAGTTTTGTGGTTTTAACTCTTTCTTTTCTTTTTTCGTTTCTTTCTTTTATTGCTTCAATGGCTTCTCGTATCTGCCAAATCATTTCATCACCCAGTTCCATGAGTCCTCCAATACCCCCACCGATTATATGGCCACTGCCACGCAGGATTGCTTTTGTTGTAGCTGCAGTAAGATTTCCTCCCATTTGTCCCAATTGTTCCCCCGCCGCCAACAGCTTTTCAACCTCAGTTTTAATCCATAAATTATGAGTATCAATTTGTAGGCGACTATCCGTATGTTGTTCTATTGCATTAAATAACTGAGTGGTTGCTTTCATGTCTTTTAATGAAAAAGGGCTTATTTTTGCCAGAATGGCTTCTGTGCTTTGGGGAAGACGAGTTAGTGTCGGAAGAAGATCCTGGCCATTCTGTAGATTTAATAAATCCATTAGGGCCCGGGTCTTTTCGGGGTCTAATAGAATATTTCTTTGAAACTTGCTTAATTGAAAGAGTCTTTTTTCCACTCTCTTTTCGTCTATCAATACACTGGCCACTTTTCCAATATTATCTACTTGATTTCCTGCCACAATTGCTCCTGTGATAACCTTGAGAGGTTTCCAGGCTTTTTCCGGGAGAATAGTTTTCATTATTGCATCAAGTTTACCAGTTGCTCCAGTCAGTAATGCTTCCAATGACGTTCTGCCATTGGCAAAACCAGCGGTGGTGAGGGCAGCCAAAGTTGCGGGCAAGATAAGTTGAAGATCCTGGTCCTCCCATCCTTGGGTTTGTCCTTTATGATCAATGGCGTGGATTATTGCGATAGTTGAGCAAAAATTAAGCCCTGGTTCTACGGTAGAAGGGATAAATCTTTCAAACTCATATGTATCAGAAGCGGTGTCGAGCAATCTAGCGATATCGTTTCTCCCCAAATAACTTTCTCCTGCTTTTCTTCTTGGTTCTAGACTTGTCAGGGGATTATTGTCGGTTTGTGGTGAAAATTCAGATGGAAGAGTCATGTTTTTGTTATATTTTTTAGGCAGTTAATTTTTTAAAATGTGGCTGATAATACTACATTACAGGTTTGATGTCAATAGATTGGAGGGTTAGAATTAAGAGTAGCAAGCCTTGCTGGAGAGTGAAGGGGTAATGGTCGAAAAGACCAAGAAATAAAATTACTAAGAAAGAGATCCAATAAGGTCTCTCCTTAAAAGCCTTCAAGGAGAGAACCTGTAGGAGAAAATATAGAAAGCCAAAAACGCCGATAATTCCGGTTTCGGATAAGATTAATAAATAAATGTTGTGAACCGGTTGGAGCCAGCGGGTGGTGGCGGGGATCAGGCCGTAATTATCCATGACGACAGTGAAGTTGTTTAAACCAACACCGACCAAGGGGTGATTTTTAAACATTTGGATGGCCATAGAGGCCAGTTGGGAGCGGCGGGAAAACGATGATTCAGGGGCGAGAAAAGATAAACGATTAAAGATCAGAGAGAAGAAAATTAAAACCGAGCCGTAATAAATCAGATATTTTTTAAGATTAAATTTAGCCGCCAGCGGTATTCCGATTAATAAAAGAGCCAGCCAAGCGGAAAGAGAAAAAGTGAGAAAAAGTGCCAGATTAACGATTAAAGAATACAGAATAAAGATAATTTTGTTTCTTTTAAGCCAGTAGGCGGCAGTAGCGAGAAAGGCAATTACTAAAAAGCCGGCTAAGACATTAGGGTGGGGAAAAGTGCCCAAGGGTGGGATTTTTAAAGAGCCGTCCAGCCAGATAATTTTATCGATGCCGGGAGTGGCGGCGGAGTAGGGCTGTTCGCCGAAAAACCAGTAGCCAAAAATAAAGCTTTGTTTGAACCACTGGGTGATGGCTAATAATGATTGGAATAAAACTGAAAAACTGAGAATTTTAATAACAATTGTTTGGGAAATTAGCTTTTTGTGTTGGTAAATCCAGAGGCCAAATAAAACCAGTTCAATGATTTTTACATATTTATAAACTGCCGGCCAAAAAGAGTTGGCAAAGATAACGGAAGGCAGGAGGCACAAAAGAAAGACAATGATGGTTTTGGGGATTTTTTTAATCGGCTTAAAAATCAGCAATAGGATTATCAGAATGTCGGTCAGGTACAACGCGGGGATAAGGTAATCGACTTTAATGCCGGAAACATATGACGAGGGGAAAACAAAATGCTTGGCGAGATTTGAAGGCAGGAGAAAGAGAAGCAGATAAAAAAGATTAACCATAAATCCGGGCAGCAGAAATACTATAGCATAAAAAGCGTATAATAGTTTTAAATTACGCCTGCCTGGGAGAATATGGTTAGGGAAACGTGGCGACAGTACAGTTTGAATGGTCCTGATGTTCCGATAATTCCGCGGCAGCCAAAGAACCAGCCTAAAGAGAAAAAACCGCCAGACGATAAAGGGGTAGTTTTAAGTTTACTTAAGCGAATTGAAATAGCTTTTGATGCCGGTGAAGAATTACCAACAACTCAGGGATTAACTGAGCATCAAATGTTTGTTTACCGTGGTATGATGGCTTCGCGTAGAAAAGAGCAGGAAGAGTATGAACAACAATGGCAGGCACAAAAGTGGAATCTGACTAGCCAGACATTTTGTTTAGATTTAGAGGAACAACCAAAAAAACATGGTTGTGGCAATTTTTTTGTTAGGGATACAGTTGTGCAGAGGTCTGGTAGAAGAAGGCGTAAAGGTCAAACACGGCTATTAGTTAATGAGTATTGTCCAAGTTGTGGTTTTGAAGCATCAGGAAAAGAATTCCAATTCTGGGTGCCGGATAGTCAGGTAGTAAAAAGAGAATAATTTATGGGATTAACAGTTGAGATGCAGGGGTACGAATGGGGAAAGAAGTTGTTAGAGGTCGGGGGTGCGGATTTTAATAAACTGGTGCTGGTGGCAAGAACAGAGGATGCTTTGGTGATGGGACTGCCGCCATTAATGGGCGAGAATACAAATTTGCGTTTAGACGCGGTGGGAGATATTTATGCTATTAGCTGGCGGGAAAAAAGTCCTAGAGAAATAGAACAAAGAGCAACTGATTTTCAACTGCTGTACCCCCATCCGAAAAAGCAAACTCCGGAAGAATATTTACAGCATATTCCTCAATTTAGGGAGAAGGCAATGGTTTGGTCGCCGGCCTTATTTACTTCAATTGAGTCAGCCATAAGAGGACAAAGACACGTGATGAATCGGGTGGTTGGATCCGGGGAAGCTAGCGATCTTTGGCAGGCAGAGAAGGTGATAGAAGCGGTGGATGAGCTGGCAGAAACGGTTTTAGGCGGCGGGTTAAATCCCAATAATTTATCGCTTCTAAACCAGGGAGTGGAAGAGTTATTGGTTAGGGCAAATTTAACTGATGTTCAGGCTGGTCGGAAAATTCAGATGATGGAAAAATTGCGGAAGGCGTTTACAAGAGACAGTTTAGGGAGAATTAATCCGTTGGTGACCAGAATCAGGTTAAGGTCGGCGTTTATTAATGCTGTCAGGCAATTAGTGTTTTCATCCCGGGTGGCCGATAAATACACGGCTAATGCGGTGCAGCTAAATTATGAAAGGGAGATGACCCGCTGGGCGTTACGCGAAACTGGCGATTTACTGGAAAGAAAACTGCAGGCGCACGTTGGGTTTAGAAAACAGGGTGAGGAAGATTACCGGCAGAGGCGACAGCTAGAGACAATTATGGTGGAGGAAATTGCTCACGGTTTGTTGACGATTCCCCGGGTAAAACCATATTTGGCAGCGGCCAGATTGGCGGGAATTTCTTTAATTGGTTGTAAACCGGCAGCGGTAGAGTTAAACAGAAGAATTATTGGTAATGAGGCGGATTTAAAATGGTTGGGAAAAACTGATTCTGTGGTTCAAATGGTAGCCGGTGACCGATTTTCGGAGGCAGAGAAAAGAGTTGAGGAAATAAAAGCCGTGATTGAGAACGTGTTACAATAGCTTCATGGAATTTAAGGTGAAAAAAGAAGTTTTAAGGAGCGGTTTGACGTTGGTGACAGTGCCGATGAAGACGGAGTCGGTGGGGGCGATTTTACTGGTGCGGGTGGGGAGCCGGGACGAGACGAAAGAAATTAATGGTTTATCGCATTTTGTGGAACATATGGTGTTTAAGGGGACGGAAAAATGGCCGACAACCCAAGAGGTTAATAAAGTGATTGACAGTGTTGGCGGGGTGTTTAATGCTTTTACTTCACAAGAATATACGGGTTTTTGGGTGAAAGTGGCCAAACAACATTTAAATTTAGCCCTGGAATTTTTATACCAGATAATTTTTAAGCTGAAGTTGCCGCTGGCGGAATTGGAACGCGAGCGGGGAGTAATTTTGGAAGAAATCAAGATGCGTCACGATGAGCCGATGACTTTAGTCGGCGATGAGTTTGTATCACAAGTATATAGTGTGACACAGTTAGGACAGGAGGTAATTGGCCCGGCAGAAAATATTGGGCGGTTGGAACGGGAAGATTTTTTGAAGCATTTAAATAAGTGGTATCAGCCGGCAAATATGGTCTTAGCTATTGCTGGGCCGGCCTCCGCTAAAGCTACGGCAGCCGAAGTAGAAAAAATATTTACCGGAAAAGGCGAGGGAATTAGTTTTCGGCAAAGACCAGAAAAGCTGGAATTTAAACAGGATAAACCGCAAATTCAGGCAATCGAGAAAAAGATTGAACAGGCGCATTTTTGCTTGGGAACAAGAACATTTGAAAGAACCAATATTAACCGTTATGTATTGGCAGTTTTGAATACGATTTTAGGGGGAAACACCAGCTCAAGACTGTGGAATGAAATCCGGGAAAAGCGGGGGTTATTTGGTAACGCAGGCCGGGTGTGCGGTGGATAAATTAGAAGAGGCGATTTCCGTCACTAAAAACGAGTATGAATTAATGACTCAAAAACCGGTGAGCGGAAAAGAATTAAAGCTGGCTCAGGAATATTTAAAAGGCCGGTTGGCTTTAAGTTTGGAAGACAGCCAGGATGTAGCCGAAACATTCGGTGAAAGCCTGCTTTTGGAAGGTAAACTGAGGACAGTTAAAGAAATGATTGAGGGCGTGGAGAAGGTTAATCCGGAAGAAATTCAAAAATTGGCCAGACAGATTTTTAAACCCAGCCAGCTAAATTTAACTATTGTTGGCAAAGTTAAAAAAAAGAGCTATATTTAATTTATATGAATTTACAACAATCGGTGGTTTTAGTAAAACCGGACGGATTACAAAGAGGACTTTTGGGTGAGGTGATCCATCGGTTTGAAAGAAAAGGCTTGAAGTTGGTCGGACTAAAAATGATGCGGTTAACAGACGAAATTCTGGACGAATGGTATGCTCATCATAAGGATAAGAAGTTTTTTAAAGATTTGAAAGAGTTTATGAAATCTTCGCCGATTATCGACATGCTGTGGCAGGGAATTGATGCGGTCCAAGTGGTGAGAAGACTGGTTGGGGTCACTTTAGGCAGGGAAGCGGAAATGGGTAGCATCAGAGGCGATTTTTCCGTCAGCCAGCAATTAAATTTAATTCACGCTTCTGATTCAGTCGAAACAGCGAAAAAAGAAAAACACTTGGTATTTAAAGATGAGGAAGAAATCCAGTGGACGGCGATTGGCGAGGAATTGATTTATTCAAAAGAAGAGCGGGAAGAGTAAAATATAAGGAGGTCCTCATAGTTCAACGGATAGAACGAGGGTTTCCTAAACCCTAAATGGAAGTTCAATTCTTCCTGGGGACACCACTTCGCCGAAGGCTTCGTGGTGCGGGGCACATAAATTGATATAAT
>JAPLVF010000002.1 GCA_026397255.1 Candidatus Beckwithbacteria bacterium
CCCTCTTAAATAAGCCAGGGATTTGTTGTCGCTGACAATGCCGATGTGGGTGGCAAACAAAAGATTAAATTTTTTCGGTGAGGTCCAATCAGAGGCGCCGCAGTTCGGGCATTTATTGTCAGTTAGTTGGTCAACGCGCGAGCGCTGATGACAATTTTTACACTCGACCAAAGTGTCGGTAAAGCTCTGGGTGTGGCCGGAAGCTTCCCAAACTTTGGGGTTCATCAAAACACTGGTTTCCAAGCCGTAAATGTTTTCCCGCGTGGTAACGAAAAAATGCCACCAGTAATTTTTTAAGTTGCGTAATAGTTCCACGCCTAAGGTGCCATAATCATAAGTGTTGGCCAAGCCGCCGTAAATTTCCGAGCCGGGGAAAATAAACCCGCGGCGTTTCGCCAAAGCAGTGACTGTTTTAAATAGATCCATAAACTAAATGTTAGCAAACTAAACTTCTGAAGTCTATTGACATCCAAATTACTACGGTTATAATAACCTCGAATCTTCTGCCCCTCAATCTCTTATGCCAAGAACATCTGAAGCGGTCAGAGAATTAACGCAACAACAAATCCTGTTTCTCATGTCGAGAAAAGAGACAATGGAGAGTCAAACAGCAGGATTTATCGGACAGATTGATCCAGACCTATCCATTACCACCCACGCAGTTAACAAACTTTTAGCTACTCCAGACTACCCGCTGAGAGCTGATTTGCTTCACCAGTATATCAGTGCCGGTCACTTTTTAATGATTCGTGGCATGCGTAAAGAACATGAAAAACCGATAACCAAAAAAGAAACTAGTCAACATCTCGAGGCCCTGCGGAACATTTCCCAAGTTATGAAAGAACTGCCGGAGAGTGATCAAAAATCAACCAAGAACAGTTTGTTAACACTTTTCAGTTTTGCGGTTGCTCGCCGGCCTGATTTAGTTAAACAACAAAATTTCCCATGGGAAGCAGCCATTGACGCGGCACAGGAAACGCCGCTGGAATTCATGGCCCCCTACTTTCCTTTCCGTTTTGCCATTTTAAAACAGGCGCCAAAAGATATTCTTAAGGAAAAAGCTCTAACTTATGCTCAAACTCATAAAGATTCCGTTCTGGGTGTTCTTTACGCAGAATTTCCGCCGCATTTTCTAGACGATTATATATTTGATCCGGAATTATATGATCTGATCGCTGCCATGCCGACAGGAAATAAAGCTATTGCCCACAGCACCCTGCTTTGGGCAATGAAAATCAGCACTTATGGCTTTGAGCCTGAGCCGCACGAAAAGATTATTCCCGAAGCTTATCTTAACCAACTGTGGGAAAGCGCCGAACGCCAATGGCAGGCACTTTCACCTGAAGATCAAGGGCAGATACTACATGCGCAGCTCCTAAGTTGGATTAGCGGCATGTTGGAAGCAGGCGCCACGAAAACGCACGAAGAATCCTCTCCTTTTTTCCGTTTCCGCAGACTAGTTAATGAGATTGCCGATCATATCTCTGAGACCGGAAAAGAATTCATCGTTGCCGAATATCGTGCAGCTTTTAAATCTTTTCCAAAACTTCAGGTTCCCCCTATTGTAAAAGATTGGTTCCCCGACGTTGCCGAGACAATCGAAGCTAAGCGGCCAAAAAACATTTTTCAAACAATCTTTCAGCGAAAATCTTCATAACTACGAACATACGGGGATTATCCTTGTAGGCTAAGAGTTTAAGTCAAAGGTTCGCGTTAAGACCAATTCCCAGCATGATCAAAAGACTAAAAACTGCCAGCCAGGCGGCGGTCAGTAAAACCACTTTTATCGGTTGGTTGTATTTTTTTGTCTTTAAATAAAGTTTGACCGGATAAGTAAAAACGATCAAACCACAAATTAAGGCCGAAGTACTGAGAAGCGTTAACATTAGAAAAGGGCCAAAAAAATTAGGCATTCTACCAAACCAATCCTGGGCATGAGTCACAAAAAAGGCAATCAAACTACAGTAACCAATTAATCCCAAGGCTTGAATAAAAGCAATCATAATCATATTATAGCTTATTTTTCTATGAATTTTGCTTTTTTATAGAAAAGGTGTATATTATGTAAATTATGACAGAATATTATAGGGCCCCAGTAGAAGGTGGGCAAGATAATTTAACAATCTGCCAGGATTATTTTGGAAAGTTAATCGATAAAGCATATAGACAAGGAAAACTTGATTTATTAAATAAGATCGGTGTCTGTTATCATTGTGAGAATGACACTTATTATTTGGCAGTGAATTTAGAAACAGGCGAAACTGGCGCTGAGGCTGCTAATTGTACAGATACAAACTATTTTACTGCTTACCTCAACACCCTGAAAGGTTTTGATCCGGATGTAACCCCGGCTCAGGCGGCAACATCACTTGTCGCTCAACCTATTTTTGACTTTATAAAAGATCGCTTTCCTCCAGAATTTAACCAACTGAAAATTCTTTCTTTTCCTCGACCAGGATTAAATCTTGCTCAAACAATACGGTCGTCTCTCTAAAGGCGACTGAAAATTTTACCTAATTTTCTTGGAATTGATTGGTTTTTCGGTGATGCTACTGATATAGTTTTCTATAGCTTGATGGCCCGCCTTCGCCGAGGCTCCGGCGGGTAAACCGAAACCGAGAAGCTCGAGCAAAGATTTTTCGAAATTGAGGATTAAGTTTTTGGGGGCAACGGTGCTGTTGAGCTGGGTAAGGTAAAACAAGAGAAGATTGTAAACGTCTTCGTGTTCCTGGTTTTCGGCGGTCAGGTCATTAACCAATTCGCACAATAAATAAGCAATCCGGACGCGGTTTAAGTTTTGGCGAAGACAAGAAAAATTATCAATTGTGTCCGCCTCGGTTATTAAATCCAGGTTTTTGCCGCGGGCGCAGACAATCTTGGCGTGAGAAAAAAGTTCGAGATGTCCCCGCTTCCGGGAAGATGGTTTACGGACAGACTTAGCTAACAGCCTTAACTTACCGTGATCTTTAGTAAAAATGGTTAACAAGCGATCGGCCTCGCCAAAATTATTTTGCCTTAAAACTAAACCGTAAGTTTTGTAGGTTTTAATCATCAAAGACTAATTTCTTTATCACCGTCAAGACTAAAGGTTTGTGTCTTCCCGCCCGAGCTAATCGTGTAAGAGAAATTTTTGGTTCCCGGCTGCTTCTGAATTAAAAGTTTATAGTCGGTAGTTTTTTTAAACGGCAATTTATATTTGAAAATTAATTTGGCAGATGATTGGGGCCGCAGTTCAATAAAGGCTTCGAGAACGGTTTTGCCTAAATCTTTAGAGGTGGTTGGCTCAATGCTGGACCCGAGGACTTCGACTAGCTCAGTCCCTTCCGGCACATACAACCTCACCCAGTCGCGCAAGATACCGTTAAGACATAAGCCGCCGGTTTCCAAATTACAGTCTGAAGCGGCCTGCGGATTTTTATAATCAATCGTCACGGTTTTGGTAATCGTACCATCAGGGCTGATATTAATTTCCTGAGTCACGGTTTGGTCAACGTAAAGATTTGATTTGGCTCCGGCAAAATTAGTGTCATTCAAATGAAAATAGTCGCCTTGATAGTCTTTAATCCTGCCGGCGGCATTAAAGGCTTCGACGACCGGCTGTAGAGGATCGTCACCGGGGAAATAAAACATCAGGTGTTTTTCCTGAATATCTTTTAAAGCAATTTCCACAAATTGCGGCCAAAGTTTTTTCGGCGAGTTCATCACGTTTAATAAAATCGAGTGCATTAAAGGACCAATCATACCTTTCCGGTTGGCTTTAATGTAATAAGTCGGCCGGGTAGCATAATCTTCCATTTTATAAACCACCTGGGGACAGTTACATTGAGGAACAATGTCGGCCGAGTATTCACCCCAATCAGCTACGCCGACTTTACCCAAGACTTGAAGCAGATCAACCATAACCTGAGTATCCACGGCAATCACCCCATTGACGTCTTTAATGGCGGCAACTGACTGATAATTAGGAAAAAAAGTGTCCATGGAAACTTTAAAGTCCGGGGAAAGGTTCATATCCCGCAAATGCCAGTTATAAACTAAGGGTAAATATTTTTTAATCGGTTCAGGGGCCGGCAGACGGTTGCCAAAAGCAGTATCCAGTTCATAAATATCCGAAGATAATTTGGGAGTAATCTGGCCTTTAAAGGTTTCCAAAATAGCATAAGCGGTTAAAAAACCGCCGGTGGCCCTTAATTCAGCATTGTTTTGAAAAATCAGTAAATATTGCTGCGGTTCGGATTCACCTAAAAGTTTAGGAAAAAGCGTTAATAAAGGCTTGATATTAGCTAAAGTATCTTTGGCGCTCACCAGGCTAGTTTGAATTTGGGAAATTTTAGCAGCGTAAACTTTAGGGTAACGCCGGGGGTTGACGTGGCTAATCTCGGCTTCAATCACTCCGACTTTTTGGCCGATAGTTTCTAACTGAGGAGAAATTTTATCTAAGGTTTGCAACATGAAAACAATTTTTTCTTCAGCCGATTGAATATTTAAAGAAGCTTCCGTTCCGGAAAAACCTAAAACATCGGCATAAGGCTTAATTGATTGGACGACAATCACGGCTGCCTCCAAACCTGCCCGAGTCGCTTTTATGCCGTGATCGGCATCACTGATATAACCGCCAATTAAGGGAACAAATCGGACCCAAGAAATAAAACCGAACTTTTTTTCTAGATTTTGAAAATTTTGCTGAGCTTGGTTTAAATTGGTTTCGGCTTCACCTAAATTTTTATTCTGAATGGAAACATTAACCGCTTTCAGCGAATTCACTAAGCCCAAAGTCGGCCGGGACAAAAACCAGGAAAATATACATAGATAAACAATGATACTTAAATAAAACCCGCCAATTATCAAAACAATCAGTTTTAAATTCTGTTTATGTTTGGAAAAAAAATCTTTAATTTTTACCATTTAGACAACATCGCTTTTGGCGTTTTTAAAATGATGATCAAATCACCAAAAAAATTATACTCTTTGGAATAATTAAGATCCATTTGGGCACGCTTGTCAAACGAAATTTCGTTCCGGCCGGAGGTTTGCCAAGGGCCGGTAATGCCGGGTTTAACTGACAAAATTTTATTAATCCAAGGCTTAGTCTGCGGGTATTTTTTCACCTGTTCTTCCAGTTCGCGTTTAATATAAGCCCGGGGCCCGACTAAACTCATTTCCCCTTTTAAGACGTTTAAAATCTGGGGGAATTCATCAATGGTTAAGTTTCTTAAAAAGCGGCCCAGTTTGGTAATCCTGGGGTCATCGGCTAATTTCCAGTCATTCTTTTTAAACTTAGTTAAAAGTTGTTTATTCTTTTTATACAGCACGTCATCGGCATCTTTAATCATGGTCCGAAATTTATAAAGCTCAAATGCCCGACCATCTTGGCCAACGCGTTGGTGCTTATAAAAAACCGGCCAGCCGGAATCCAACCAAGTCAGCAGTGGAACCACCAGCCAAATCGGAAAAAATAATAAGGCCAGAAACAAAGCTAAAATAATGTCTATCAGTCTTTTAATCTTTGGATACATAAAGAGCATTATATAGTTGCTTAACTTTAGGCGCTTCCGACAAAGGGCAAACTAACAGGCCTTGTTCTGTATCCACCACAATCATATTTTCCAGTCCGATTAAGCCGACTTGGCCTAAGGCTTTACTAACCACTAGGGAGTGGTTGACATCCATAAGATAAGCCTGACCGATAACCACGTTACCTTGTTTGTCTTTGGGTAGGCCATGGTACAAAAGCTCCCAAGTGCCAACATCAATCCAACCCATTCCTGCCGGCAATTCCCATTGGCTGCCGCGGGGTAGTTTTTCAAACAGGCCGCAATCAACCGATTGTTTGGCAAATTTAGGGTATTCCTTGTCTAAGACTTGGTTAAATTGGGGGGTGTCGATGGCCGCCTGAATCGGTTCCAAAATCTTGTAAGCTTCCGGAGCATATTTTTGATAATAATTTAAAAGCAGAGATGGTTTCGTTGCCATGTAGCCGGTATGAATCAGGTATTTTTTTGAGGCAAGAAATTTCTTGGCAGTTGGTTCATCGGGCTTTTCCACCTGCCGGATAAACTCAAAAATTTTGTGGCTTGCCTTGCCGGCAGGCAGGCCATTAACCTTTATTTCGTTGCCGACTTCAATCCAACCGTTATGAACCGAGGGATAAGTCGGCGGCGTATCGACGTGGACGATCAAATCATTGGCCTTAGCTAAGTCGGCAGCTTGATGAATCGCAGATAAAAATTCCGCTTCTTTTTGCACCACATGATCCGCTCCCCAAAGAATCACCATGACTGAATCAGGGTGACGATGATTAATGACGGCGGTGGCCAAAGCAATCGCCCCTAAATTATCCCGCATGGCTGGCTCTAATATAAAGTTTTCTTGAGGAATTTCCGGAGCCTGAACCAGTAAATCTTTAGAGAAAGACTGATTGGTGGAAATATAAATATCTTCCGGACGAAAACCTTTAAGTACCCGGTCAATGGTTTGCCGAAACATTGATTTTTTGCCTAAAAAGCTTTCGAATTGCTTGGGATGGCCCAGGTTACTAATCGGCCACATCCGGGTACCTTTCCCGCCACACATGATTAAGGCTTTAATGGGAAATTCTGACTTAAACATCTTGCCTCCACAAAATTTTTCAAGTTCTTAATAAAAATCTGGTTGTCAAATTTCTGCGCTTGAGACTGGATGGTTTTCCGATCCCAAAGACAAGAATTAAATTGTTTCATAGCAAAACCCAAGCTGTCAACTGTTTGGTCTTGAAAGAAGACTCCTGACTCACCGGAAATTATCGTTTCCGTTGCCCCGCCCTTTTGATAAGCAATGACCGGTTTACCACTAGCCTGGGCTTCAACGCTGACAATACCAAAATCTTCTTCCTGCGGCATAATTAAGGCCCGGCAATTTTGATAATAGTGAACTAATTGTGTGTCGGAAACTGTTCCGGCAAATTTTATCGTCGGGCCGGCTAAACGGCGCAAATTAGTTTTTTCCCGTCCGGAGCCAACGATAATTAGCTGCTCTTTTAACAAGTTGCAGGCTTTAACGGCCAGGTCAACTTTTTTATATGGAGTTAGACGGGAAACTACAAGAAAGTAATTTTGTGCTGGGCGGTAAGAGAATTTTTGAGTGTCCACCGGCGGATAAATAACCATGGAATCCTGGTGATAATATTTTTTGATCCGATCTTTGACGGTTTGGGAAATCGCCAGATAAATATCCGGCCGGCGGCTATTAATTAAATCAACACGACGCAAGTAATTTTTTGATAAATTAAAAAAGTTTCTTCCGAGAGAATTAAACCAACCAAGACCAGGAAGTTTTTGATACTGGTCGTAATGAGACCAAAGATAACGAGTCGGAGTTAAACAATAACAAATATGTAAAGTGGAGGGTTTGGTAATAATTGCCTTAGCTTCAGCGCTAGTAACCGAAATGACCACATCATAGCCATCAAAATTAAAGGATTCAAAAGCTAAGGGGGTTAACCAAGGATAAAGTTCGTGAAAAGTTTTTGCTAAAGGCAATTTTTGTAACCACGAGGATTTAATTTTCAGCGATTTTGTCCAAGAAGTTAATTTCTGATTATAAACAGCGGTAAAAAATTGAGCAGAAGGCCAAATCTTGTGCAAATTTAATAACACCCGCTCTGCCCCCCCAAATTTATTAATCCGGTCGTAAACAAAAGCGATTTTCACAAAATTTTTTGATAAGCATTTAAAGTGGCTAAAGCGGTTTTTTCCCAAGAAAAATTACGGGCATAATTCTGAGCTTGGTTTAATAGTTTTTCCCGATTATTTAAATTTAAAGCCTTAGAAATAACTGCAACAATCGCCTCAATGTTCCCGGGGTCAAAATAAAAGGCGTGAGGACCATAAACTTCAGGAAGACAACTTTGATTACTGGATAAAACCAGGGTTTTAGCGGCCATGGCTTCCAGACCGGGTAAACCAAAGCCCTCAAACAACGAAGCGGTAATAAACCCGGCGGAATAATGATATAAACTCCTTAAGACACAGTCATCGGTAAAGCCTTTGATTTTAATGACATTTAAGGCTTTGAGATTGCGGATTTGCTGGCGCAGGCGCTGGTAAAAAATATCTTTATTGGTAACAATTACCAATTTTAAATCCTGTTGATAACGCTGGTTATACTCTAGAACGGCCTTAATTAATTGAGGGATATTTTTATGAGGATAGGCATTGCCAACATAAATTAAATACGGTTGACTGGGAATTAACTCATTTTTAACTAACGGTACCGGTTTAAAGAAAAGCGGGTCAGCGGCTTCGGGCGTGATCAAAATTTTCTCCCTGGAAACAGAGTAATGCAGTTTAATATCTTCTTTAACCCAGCGGGACGGAGTTAAAATTAAACGGGAATTGTTGATAGCATTTTGGATCACTAATTTATAGCCAAGTCTTTTAACAGGATAAATTAAAGGCCATCTGGTAGTGGTGGTTAGGCCGGAAGAATGATGTTTGATTAAATCGTGAATGGTGACGATAAACTGCCGGTGGTAAAAAATCGGCGCATTAAAATGTAAAAAATGAACTAAATCCGGCTGAAGCTGGTTTAAAACCTGAGGGATTTCTATTTGCTCAGAAAAAGTGTAGTGGGAAGAATTAACCGGAATTATTGCAAAACGAGGAAAAATTGACTGTAATTCACGTTTTTTTACCCGGGGAACCAAAAGAGAGATTTTAAAATTAGGCTTTAAATCATGGAGGGCCGTAATTAATGACTGGGTATATCTTCCCAGCCCCGTATGTGAGGGACCCCAAAACCGGGCATCGATAACAATTGTTTTCATATTTATCTTAGGAAAGTTTTATTTTAATATTCTTTATTAATTTAACCATATCGATTCCTAAAAAAACCAGCCACTTAATAAGAAATAAGTATTTTTTTTGATAGTGTTTATGATAAAAAATCTTCATCGTATTAAAAAAGCTGGCAGTGGTTTTAAGACGCTGGGATTTAGATGATGAACTGATTCCCGAAGCGCCCTTTAAATGAATAATTTTAGTGATCGGAGTATAAATTATTTGCCAACCGGCTTTTTTAAGACGATAGGCTAAGTCAATATCTTCACCATACATAAAAAAGGTTTCGTCGAGCAGTCCAACTTGGTCCAGGGCGCGCTTTTTAAGCATAAAAAAAGCGCCAGACGGGGAATCAATTTCGTGAACCTCTCTTAAATTCTTACAGCCCAGATGGTATTGACCAAAAATCCGGCTAGAGGGAAAAATTTTCTCTAAACCCAAAAAATAAGTGAAAGCGGCCCAGGGTGTCGGAAATCCCCGGTGGGAAGCCGGATCGAGCTCTCCGTTTAATAATTTTACCTGACAGGTAGACAGGCCGGCTTTGGGATTATTATCCATAAATTCAACCATTTTCACTAAGGTATCGGCTTCAATTAAGGTGTCGGAATTTAGAAGAAGAACATATCTTCCCTTGGCTTGACGGATGCCTAAATTATTGCCGCCGGCAAAACCGATATTTGTTTGACTGTCAATAATCTTGATTGGCGGGAATAATTTTCTGGCAGTAATGGTCGTGTCATCGTCACTGGCGTTATCGACTAAAATCACTTCCATTTTTCCTTTGGGCGGCTGGGCTTGGAAAACTGACTTTAGTGTTTGGAGAGTCAAGTCTTTGGTTTTATAATTAACAATAATAATCGATAAATCCATATTGATTGATTTAAAGTTTTATTTGGCCTAATTTAAGATAAATTGAATCCAAGTGCTGGGAAATCACCGACCAATTATAGCGGGAGTAAACAATCTTACGGGCTTTAGCGGCCAAACTACTTGACAAAGTTTTATTGGTTAAAATTGATAAAGTTTTTTTCGCCAAATTAACCGCGTCTTCAGCAATCAGAACCGATGAGGCATAATCGATGCCTTCAATCCCCAGTTTCGTCGTTACCACCGGCAATCCCGAAGCCATGGCCTCCAATACTTTATATTTCGTTCCCCGGCCGTTTCTAATCGGTGCCAGCAGCACATGCGCTTGCCTGAGAACTTGACGAATATCCCGAACGTCGGCCCGAACTTCTACTCCTGGTTGGTTATCCAAATTTAAGATATCCGGAGTGGGATTACGGCCAACAATCCAGAGCCGAGCCTGAGGTAAAGATTTTTTGATCAGCGGCCAAATCTTTTTAACCAGAAATTTAGCCGCGTCTTTGTTAGGCAGCCATTTAAAGTTGCCGACAAATAAAACAGTCGGCTGACGAGTCTGGCCATTTTTTCCTGAAGCAAAAAAGTCAACATCGACACCATTGGCAACAACATCAATACTGACTTTTTTACCGGTTTGGTCAAGCATTATTTGTTTATCTCCCTCGGACATTGCCGCCAAACGGGTCGCTTGATTCCAAAAATATTTTTCCCAAAGCTTAATTTTAGCAACATCCAAATAAAGCAGGGGTTTTAAGGGAAAAAGTTTGGTTGTTTCAACAAATTTCTGGTAAACCAGGTATTCGATAGTTTGTTCAACTAATAAAGTCGGGATGGGAATATTTTTAGGCAAATTCGGCATGACGTAAAATGTTTCCGCATGAATTAAGTCATAGTTGCCGGTCATTAATTCTGTTTCAATGGTCTTTTTTAAAGACCGGGATAAATAAATAGAAACTAAAAACGGATAAGGACTAAAGGCGGCCAAACCAATGTTCCTTAAGTCCCAGGCCCGGCGGCGCTTAAATACCCTTACCTGTTGACAGAATTTTTTAAGCTCGGGAATAAAGGCTTTTTCTTTTTCGGAACGGATAAAACTAAACAAAGAAATTTCGTGTTTTTTGGCTAAATTTTTAAGAAGGTTGTAGGTTCTGATTTGGCCGCCGGAATACAAAGGATAAGGCAAATAAGGCGTTAACATTAAAATCTTCATAAACAATTCTTCACCGGGATGATGATATACTCGGCAGTTTTTAACAAAACCCCGCACTGGCTTTCCAAATCCTGCGCCACATTGTCATAATTAACCGAAACATAGTAGTCAGCTCCGGCTTTAATCTTTGCTTCAATATCCGTCCCGTCCGGCCAACCATAACGATTAGTTTGATATAAAAAAGCGGGGTCAGAATTATAAGCGGCAATCACCAGGGCATCCTTAGGGGTTAAACGGTCTACGGCTTGTCCTGCTTTAACGATCTCCCAGCGGTTAATATTAAAAAATCCCCTAACTTCATACCAACCAAAAGCAAAGGAAATAACCAGCAGAGAAAGAGCGATTAAAATATTAAATATTCTGGGTAAAATTTTTTTAGATTGATTAATAATATGCCAGAAGCCAAAAGCGACCAGGATTGAACCGACCGGCATTATCGGTAGCTGGTAATAATCATGAGTTACATTACCCATAGCAAAAATTGTCATATAAAGAATGACCGATAAAAACCAAATAAAAATTAGAGCTCTGGTTTTATTCTGGTAGGAATTCAGGACGCCAATAATTAACAGGACAAAACCGCCGGTAGCAAAAATCAACCGATTCATTCTTTCAAAAATCAGCCAGCGGAAAAAAGCGCCGGTAAAACGGATTTCGGTCTGATTAAATAACCAGGAAGTATCGAAGTTCGCCTCCGGGTGAAGAAAATAATGATAGCGCCATAATAAAATCGGCACAGTGGCAATTAGAGCAATTAAATAAGCTTGTTTGTTTTTGAAAATCCGGAAACCCTGATTAACCAATGCCCAATAAAGCATCGGGAAAGCGATAAAAACAGCATAAGGTTTAACTAACATGGCTAAGCTGAAAACAAAAGCCAGTAATATACCCAAGACCAGTTTTTGCTTTTCCAGCCAATGAATAAATAAATACAGACTAATAATGGAAAGCGATACAAAAATCGGATCAGGCATAATTACCCGGCCGTAATAAATATTGTAAGGATTTAAGGCATAAAAAAGAGCGGCGGTCAGGCCGATTTTTTGGCCAAAAAGTTTTTTGGTTAAAAGTAATAAGAAAACTGCCCCTAAGCTGGCAAAAAAGACGCTGACTAAACGCGCTAAATATTCATGAATCCCCAACTGGCGGTATAAAACAGCCACCAAGGCGTTATAAAAAGGAAATTCATTAATGAATAAGCGGGTGGGGTTAGGCAGTCTCTTCGTATTTAAAGCCAAGAGACTGTCGGATTGCGGATATAAAAGATTAAAGCCGCTTTTAATAAAATTGCGGGCGACGGCCGCAGTGTCTGCCTGGCGCCAGGAATGCCAGTCGGCTACCGGATTATTAATCCGGTAAAGCCTAACGACAAAAGTTAAGGCAAAAATAAAAAAGATGGCTAAGAAATTAATCAGCTTTTTTTTCATGTTTTCTTAAAGCGGCTAAAGCCAATAATAAACCGATAATCGACCAATAAGAATAAGCCACTTTGGAAGATTCAAACACATCAATATAAACAGCGTTGGCCAGTAGTCCGAAAGTAATGGCGATGCCGCTGGCAAACAAACCATAATAAAGCGGCTGCTTATCCTGCAAAAAAGCGCGCCAAAGCTGCCTCACAATTATCAAAAGAATCGCCATAAAACTTAAGAATCCTAACAAACCGGTTTCCCCTAACATTCTTAAAAAATCATTATCGGTTGATTCAGCCACGGTAAATTCCCAAACCTTAGCTTTGACCAAGGTAGAATAACCGGTTCCCAGTAAGGGGTTTTGTTTAAAGGCCTTAAGGGCATTGGGCCAAAGCGTATCCAAGCGGATTCCGGCAGAAAGGCCATATTTTAAAGCATTGTCTGAGTAATTAGCCACAAATTTCTCTCCGGAACCCGTGGCTAAATAAGCTGTGATTTTGTCGTAAGTATCGTCATAAACGTCGGAGGGTTTAGTTACTACCGAAGATTTTGTCGGTGTGGGTGGAATGTCAGTATTCGTGGCGACCAAACTAAGTTGTTGTTCCGGAGTTAAGTTTTCATTTAGAGCGATGCCGTTTTTCGGCGGGGCGCGAAAAGGCCTTAAAACTATTTCTTTAATTCCCTGCAGTTTAAAAATTTGCGAGAATCTTTCCGATAAATCACCGAAGGAAACCATAATTAAGGTGCTTAAGGCTACAACTACAAACCAACGGCTAAAAACCCAAAACCGGGAATGTTTTTTTAGTAACAGCAAAAAAGCCAGACTGATTCCAACCATGAACGCTATCCAAGAGGTGCGGGAAGCAGTTAAAATTAATAGCCAGTATTCCATTAAAACCAAAATTGAAACAATCACCCGCCAAATTAGTTTGGGGTGGAGAAATATTAATAGAATCGCGGGAATTAAAGTCATCATGATATAAGCGGCTAAGTCAAAATGGCCGCCGAAAGTAGACAGAACCCGGGCGTGTTCGGTTAAATATAAGGCAATGCCTTTAGAAAATTCCCGATTCATAGTGGAATACGCGGGCCAGTAAAGATATTTTTGACCAAAGCCATAAATAGTGACGCCGAAAATAGCTAAACCTATCAAAATCAAAAAGAATTGAATTTGTTTTTTTGACTTCAGGCTGAAGAAAAAAATAAAAAATAAAGAGAAGTATTCAATGCGCCTAAGCCAATGAAGGTAAACTTTAGCAATCTGGAGATATTCGGGATTAATGGTTTTAGTAATAAAAATTGCCGAAAGAACGGAAAGAAAACCGATTAATAAATAGATGAGTATTGGTTTAAACAAAAATGACTGTTTAAGATTAATTTTTTTTCTTAAAACTCTGATGAAAAAATATAAATTAATCCCCAGAATTAAGATGTCTTCGAGTCTAATCCTGACGTTGTAACCGGGCAAAATATCAAATAACGGCCACTTCGGATAAAGCGGGATAAAAAGCAATAAAAAGCCGGCAAATAGAGTTAAAAGATTCTGGTTAAGCCAAGCGGAAAGCTTCTGCATAAAGACCTCTTCTTAATATTATAACCCTTAAAAGAGCGCCAAATTTTAGCAACAGGCGCAAACAGCAAAATTGCCAAGCGGATTTGTGTTTTTGATAGATATATTTTAAGCCTTGATATTCTCCTAGGATGGCCCCAGAGCTGGAACCAGAAGCTTGGCCTAAATGAATTAATTGAGGTTTAGCAAAATAATCAATCTTTATTCCTTTTTGGGCGGCCCTTAAACAAAATTCCACATCTTCTCCATACATAAAAATATTTTGGTCAAGGCCTTTCATCTGATTATAAAAATCCCGTTTAATCAGTAAGGCTGTTCCGGACAACCAACCGGGTCGCTGATCTTGTTTAAACCAACTGGTCAAGTTTTGATGATAAGGCCTCATCAGGTTTTTAATTAAAGGGAGATCGTCGATAAATAACATCCAGGCCTTCAAACGCCATAAATCAGGCAGATATCCGCCCTGAGGTTGAATTGATCCGTTGGAATTTAATATTCGGCAGGAAGCAATCAAGGAATTATTAGTTTTCACAGCTTTCATGAGAGTACTAATTGTATTCTTTTCTAATAAAGTGTCGCTATTTAACAACCAAACATAATTACCAGTAGCCTGTTTAACTCCCAAGTTATTGCCGCCGGCAAAGCCTAAGTTCTTAGCAGAGGAAATTATTTTATATCGAGGAAATTTCTGGTTTAAATAGGCCACGGAACCGTCGGTGGAGGCATTATCAACAACAATGACTTCTTTATTAAGTTTGTCTGTTGACTGGCGGATTGTATCAAGACAATCAGCGGTAATTTTTTTAGTGTTGTAATTAACAACAATAATGGAAAGGTCCATAATCATTGAAACAAGCGAGCCCGACCAAGACGATAGGTAAAGTTTTTAACTTGGCGCTGATCGATCACTTGGGCGGGAACACCAGCAACAATAGCTTTTTCGGGAACATCTTTAGTGACAACCGCGCCGGCAGCGACTACTGCCCCCTTACCAATAGTTACTCCAGGCAAAATAATTGCCCGTGGGCCGATAAAAACATAGTCTTCAATTTTTACTGGTTTTTCGATGGGGCCAAATTCGTCGGAATTAATATCGTGCTGGCTGTTAAAAATCATGACTTCACTGGCAATATCGACGTGATTGCCGATAGTTAATTTGGCCCGTCCGTCCAAAGTGGCATGGTCGCCAATAATTGTGTCATCACCGATGGTAATATTTTTAGGCTGATAAAACCGGGCACCAATATGAATGGTGGATTTTCTCCCTAACTTTACTCCGTTTCCCCGGAATAAAGTCTGCCGAAATACATGAGACGGAACATAGCCCAAAATCCAAAGGCAGGCAATTTGAAAATCCAGCCAGTAGTTATACAGACGATTAAGAATTTTTTTAAGCAGCAATTTTGATGTCATTGATTACCTCCAAAATTTTCTCTGCAGCTTTTGACCATTTAAATTGCTGCGCTCTAATTTTTGCCTTATTAATTATCGTTCGTTTACTCTCTGTGGTTAGCGATAATACTTTTATTATACCTTGTTTAATCTCGTCTGGGCCAAACGGCGGCTCAATGTAGAAACCAGCGTCGCCGACGATTTCCGGTAAAGACGAGTTGCGGCTGACCAAAACAGGCGTACCAAGAGACATGGCCTGGACAACAGGAATACCAAAGCCTTCATACAAACTGGGTAAAACTAAGGCAGTGGCGGATTTAATTAACGCGCCCAGTTTTTCGTTCGGGACATATCCAAGATATTTAACGTGAGAGACTGGCTTTATCTTAAACTTCCAACCAACTTTACCAGCAATGACCAATTGAGGCCATTTCTTCCACACCCGGTGTGAAAATTCATCACACACCGGGTGTGTGATAGAGGAGAAAGCTTCAATCAAGGCATCCAGATTTTTCCTCGGTTGAAGAGTACCGACATATAATAAATACTGACCATCAACCAAACTTTTACCAGAAACTTTAAGTTGCTCAACCCCCGGATAAACGACGCTAATTTTATTTTCAGGAATATTGTAGCTGGTCATAATGTCGTTTTTTGTCGCTTGAGAAATGGCGAAAATATGACAAGCATGTTTAACAGAATAAGCCGTCCAGTTTTTTAGTTTGTATAAATCACTTTTCAGAAAAGAATCGGGGAATTTCAGAAAAGCCAAGTCCATAATACAAACCATTGTCGGTATCGGAGAAAAACGGGGGGCATAATGACCTAAGGTTAAAAAAACATTCGGTCGGTTTTTATCTAAATATAAAGATAAAGGTAAACGCCACTGGGTCCAAAAAAATTTAGGCGGGAAGGTCCGGTACTGCCAATTGGCTTTCGGCTGGGGCAAATCAGCCACCGGCGCGCTGGATAGGTAAATCAGAAATTGCTGCTTACTGCCTTGGCGGTAAAGCTGCCAAAGAATCTGATAGGCAAACTCGTTGCTGCCGACGCGGTTTTGAACATTGGCTTCGTTGGCGTCAATCCCGATTAACATCCGGCTACCTCCTGGTAAATTTTTAAGGTTTCTCTGGCTGAATTTTGCCAGGAAAACTTTTTTGCCTGAGCTAAAGACTTTTCTCTTAAGTTTAATTTTGGAACAACAATCATTGCCTGGCTAATTGCTTTGATATCCTCAGGATTAACATACAAAGCCGCGTCGCCGCCGACTTCCGGTAAACTGGAAAGATTAGAAGTAATCACCGGGCAACCACAAGACATGGCTTCTAAAACCGGCAAACCAAAGCCCTCGTATAATGACGGGTAAATAAAAGCTTTAGCTCCGGAATACAGGCCGGCTAGATCTTCATCAGGGATAAAGCCGATAAATTTCACCCCAAGGTGATTTGGATAATTCTCTCCCCAACCAAACTTACCGGCAATAACTAATTCAGGGCTATAGCGTTTAGGCAGTAGGGCAAAAGCTTTAATTAAATTCTTTATATTTTTTCTGGGCTCAAGGGTACCAACACTTAAGAAATAAGGTTTAGTTAAGCTATATTTTCTTTTGGCAGCAGAGGGATTAACGGGCTTAAAAATTGGAGATGCGGCTTCATAAACAACTTTTATTTTTGTGGCAGGAATACCGTAATCGATTAAATCTTTTTTGGTACTTTGAGAAACGGTGATTATCTGATCAGCATATTTTTTAGCCCGCTGTAAATGCCGGGTATGAACGGCAACTAAATAAGCCGGAAGTGTTTTCGGATACTTTAAAAAGGTCAGGTCGTGAATCGTCGTAACCAGTTTAGATTTTGTTCGTGGTAAGACCCAGTTAGAGGCATGAAAAACATCTAAAGAATCAGCCGGAGGCCAAAGATTAAGCCGGTTCCAAAATAAATCAGCCAATTTAGGGCTAAACCAGCTTAATTTTAAAGTGGATTTGCCGGTTTTGACCTGATTAAAAAAATCTTTTAAAAACTGTCTTTGCCGCCAACTGCCGGCGTAAAGAAAGTATTCGTTTTGATGATCGATTTTTAGCAAATGTTTGACCAACTCGGTCGTATAGCGGGAAACCCCTGTCTGATACACAATCTGGGAAATATCAATACCGATTCTCATCTCTTATATTGTATCAGAGTCAGGTTAGGGCGGAAGGAAGTTTCCTGAATTTCCTGAAAGCCGGCATCAATAATCTTTTGGCGTAAGGATAAACCGGGGTCAAAAATCGGTTCAGCGTAAGGAATGTACCAAAACTTTGACACAGAAGGAACATCATCGAAAACTTCTCCGGCATAATAATATTTTAAAGGAGCATTGACAGCGGGAATAATAAGCACTGGTTCGCCTTGACCTATTTTTTTAACTAAATTTTTCCAATCCTCCCGGTGAAAGGCCGGATTAAATAAATAAACGGCACTGCAAACCAAGTTCAGGCCTAAATAAAAATAAATAATTTTTTTGGAGTAATTGGCAATCAGGAGATAGAAAGCCGGCAATAAAAACAGCAAGCGAAAATAAGATAAAACCGGAAGCTTAATAGAAAATAAAATGATTAGAATTAAGGGAATAAACAACCAGGACAGCAGAAAAATATTTTTCCGCCAATGATGAATAGTTTTATAAAATAGATAAATTATTAGAATTAGGGGCACACTGATCAATAAAGCATAAAGATATTTATTGTCTAAAGAAATTCGGCCGATTAAAAATTTAACGGGAATTAATAAAATATTTTTCAAAGTCAGGCTTCCGACAACATTGCCCCAGTTGGTCCCGACTGCCGTCTGACCGCCTTTAAGCTGCTGTAAGAAAATAGGCAGCCAGGGTAAAAACCCTAAAGCAACGGCTAACCAACTTAATAACATTTTTTTCAGCAATTGGCGGTGGCTAATCAAGATATAAATCAGTTGGGCTGGAAAAATAAAAACAGTTAAATAATGGGTATAAATTGCCATTAAAGAAAATAAACCGTACCAAAACCAGCGTTTTTTGAGTAAGAACCAGAAAGAAGCGGTCACTGCCAGCGCGGCCAAACTATACATCCGGGCTTCCTGGGAATAATAAATATGGAGACCGGAAGTGGCTAGTAATAAAGCCGGCCAGATTTTTCCCCGGCTCAATTTATAAACCAGCCAAACGGTTAAAACACCAAAAATAACTGACGGTAAACGCAGGGCAATCTCCGAATAGCCAAAAATACGACTAAAGAAAAAATTAACTAAATAACTTAACGGCGGGTTAAAGTCGCCGGGTAAATAAACCGTCAATAAATCTTTTAAGGAAAAATAATAAATTGATTTAAATTGAAGTGCTTCATCCAGCCAAAGCGATTGGTTTAGATTAATTAAGCGTAAAAATAAACTTAGTAATAAAATCCAAAACATAAATTCTCCAAAGCACCCAACATAATTCCTAAATCATAGACAAGTTTAAAAATTAAAAATTGAGGAGTAATAAAAATTACAGATTTAAACAAGCCGATTAAAACAGAGAAGCCGGCAGTGGATTTAATAATCGTTAAAATAGTCCCCAACTTGCCAAATTTATATTGTCGTTTGCCGATCCAGCGAGCTTGGGAAAATATTTTTAATAAAGTTTCCGGATTGGAATGATAAAATTTTGCCTGGGTGACAGCTGGGTTAAACCCAAGTTTTTTCACCAAACTCCAGTCATCGGTATAACCCGTGGAATCAAACCCGTTAACTTTGTCAAACTCGGATTTTAAAACTGCCCGAAACACCCGACGCTGACCGCGACTACCAATCATGTGAGGGGAAAAACGATTTTGGTTGTAGTTCCAGCAGCGCGCCCAAACCTTGTCCCAGTTAGCTACCAACTCATTGCCGGACCAACTCCCTTTAGCATAACCCTCCATAATCGGCTTGGTTAAATCTGTCAAGAAATTTTGGTCAAATTTCATGTCGCTATCCACAAAAACCAAAATTTCTCCATGAGCATTTTTGACACCAAGATTACGCGCCGCCCCTGGGCCATGATGCTTTTTGGTTAACAGTTTTATTTGAGAAAAAGAGCGGACAATCCTGACAGTATTATCGCCGGATCCGTCATCAACCACGATAATTTCCGGCTTTTGGCTTTGTTTGATCAAAGACTCTAAGCACTGCCTGATTGTTTTGTCCGAATTATATGACGGGATAACCACACTGACGGTCATAGTTTATTTTAGCTGATAATAATTAAACTCGCTGTAATTTTGCCATTGAGCCGCCTGAGTGGCTAAGACCGCATCAAGTGAACCATCTTCGAGCCGGTGCGATAAAACCGTAAACACATACTTTGGTAAAGGTTTAGTTTTAATAAATTCCTCCCAGCCGTCGGCGCCGTAACCAAAATAATTAACCACCCGGTCAGAGTAAAAGTTAATAAAAGTTTCGTGATGATTAGCATAGTCGATGGAAAAAACCGCCACGTTTTCCGTTTCCGGCACCAGTTGATTAATCAACTTCCCTAATTCGTAGCCAGTCTGATGCATATTGCTGTTTTGGTGAGCCTGAAGAAAATCCAATCTTTCCGTTGCCGCTAAGATCACCAATAAAATCAGTATTGGTAAAACCAGTTTGGGTAAAATCGCTTGCAGTTGATTAATCACCCAGGCGAAACTTAAACCGAAAAACGGTAAAAAGAAAATATTAAAATAATCGTGAATAAAAACCATATTGGAAAAAATCAGCACATAGGCTAACCCAAAAAGCGCCAGAGCCATGATGAGGCTTTGGGCTAAGGTTATTTTCTGTTTTTTGATAAAACTAAAGCCAAAAATAGCCGCGCTGAATAATAAAATCCGGGTGTAGTAAACTGTTAACCAACGGGCTTCCTGAAGAAAATATTTTGGCCAAGTAAATCCGGGAGTAGAAGATAAGTTAAGCCGAAAAAGTAAGATATGTAACTGAGCCTTGCTAAAAAATTCTCCGGTCAAAAAATATACATAGCCTAAGTGAAGAAATAGGCTAAAAACCAGCACACTGTTAACAATCGCCACTTTTAACCATTGCCGTTTAAAGTAGAAAAAAGCATGTAAAGTTAACAGCGGATAAAGCAAATATCCCGGCCAGCTGATAATGCCGTTTAAAAAAGCGCTCAAGTAAAAACCAATCAGCCAACTTCGCTGTTTAAGTTTGATAAATTTTAAGTAACAATAAACTGACACCAGCGAGACGCAGACAACCAACGGTTCATGCACCGGCAGTTTAGCAAAGTACCGAAACATCGGCACCACGGCCACAACCGTAGCTGACAAACTGGCAAGATAAGAAAATCGCAGCGTCCGGCCGATTTTAAATAATAAAATTAAAGCCAGTAAAGAAAAAATTATGGGCACCAGCCGACCGGCCCATTCGGTTATGCCGAAAAGCCGATAACTGGCGGCCAGCAGCAGCGGAAAAGTGGACGGATAATCGGTTTGAAAATTAAACTCACCCGGATTAACCGGACCGCTGTTGGTTACCTGACCCAATTTTGTCGCTACCAGGCCGTACTTTAAGTAATTTCTGGCCATGGTGGAGTAATAAACGCTGTTAAAGTCATGGTGGCCGTAAAAAGGTTTGTTAAGGTTGTTAAGGAGAAGCAGTAAGCCGACAGCGGCTATCCCCAGGTAAGTTAAAAAATTATTTTTCATCATTAATAATATAGTTTATTTGCCTGTCCGCGTAAAAATCAATAAACAAATGTTGGGATTCAATAAATTCTTGGGAATTAGTCACGATTGCTGTTTCTCCTTGCGGTACGGTTTGATTAATTTCCAGCCCAAGCTGGTAGCCTGGTTCAAAAGCCTTGGTTTTAACCAGAGCTTCATAAAATTTATTTCTTTCTAAAAAAATCGCCAGACAAATCAGCAACAGAAAAATTGGTTTTACTTTTAACCTTTTCATTAAGTTCGCCAGACTTAAGGCTAAGAATGGCCAGAAAAAAACATTAAAATATTCATGGACAAAAACAACGTTGGAAAAAATCAGCGGGTAGCTTAAACCCCACGCCAGCAAGATTAAGGTTAATTTGTCCCGGTATAATATCAAACTAATTAGCGCTAAACTTAATAAAGTAATTGTGTAGTAAACCGTTAACATCCGGGCTTCCTTAACCAGATAACCGATCCAGGTGAACTGACCGGCCAGTTCCGGCTCGGCCCGGTTTAACAAGGGAAAAAGCCCTAATCTAAGCGTCAAGGCGTCAAAAATTCCGCCGCCGGCGAAAGACCCGGTTAAAAAATAGGTGTGGAGCAGATGAAGAGAAAAAGTGGCAATTAACAGCAGACAGGCCTTAACTGCCCAACGGCGGTTAATAAAAAAAAGCAAAGGATAAAAAAAGTAGCCTGCCCAGCCGGACAAACCGTTTAGTAAAACACTCAGATAAAAACCGGTCTTATTTTTTTTAAGAAAAAAATGCATCGATAATAGGGTGAGAAAAATAATTAACGGTTCCTGAGAAGGCATTTGACTGAAATAGCGAAGCATAGGAGTTAGGGCGATAGCTAAAATAATCCAGGAACGACTAATCTTATAAAATATCAGTAAACCGCCAATAGTTAACCCAACCGGTACCAAGCGGGCAATAATGTCTCTCATGCCAAAAACTTTAAAGGCGGCAGCCAAAGTCAGAGAAAACAGCGGCGGGTAATGGGTGTAAAAAGAGCCGGAGCCGGTCATCTGTCCCAACTTTGTTGCCAGTAAACCGGAACGTAAATAATTTCTGGCAATCCCTGAGTAAAAAACGCCGTTCCAGTCGTGATGCCCGATAAACGGCTTTGCCAGATGGTCGGTCAGGATTAAGACTAACAAAAATAAAATGATTAACCAGCTAAACTTTGCCATAGTTTTTGATATTGCCTGCTAATTTCATCCCAAGAAAATTTTAAAGCCTGTTGGCGGGATAAATTGTTTTTTCGGTTTAAATTTACTCTAATAGCTTCGACATAGCGATCAAGATCAACTGGATCAATCAATGTGCCCGCAGAACCAACCAACTCACGCCTGATCGGGTCGTTGTTGACAATTACCGGCAAGCCGGAGGCCATGGCTTCTAAAATAGTGATGCCGTAGGCTTCAGTCGCCGCTGAAGGCAAGGTAAATAGCTGACAAGAGCGGTAAACTTGATCCAACTGACTATAGTTAACCAATAAGTTTTGATAACGATTGCCTAATAATTTTTTACCTAATGAATTAGTTGCTTCTGTCTGTTTACCGACGACCAATAAGCTGACCTGACCGAATTGAGCCACGGCTTGAATGGCCAAATTTACCCGTTTATAACTTTCCGGACCGGCCACACATAAAACTACCGGGGATATAAGGGAAAGCGGAAATTTTTTGCCTTCTGGAGAAAATCTATTGGTGTCCACCCCTAAATTGATGACAGCCAATTTGGCTAAAGGATTAATGGTTTTAGCCCAAGTCGCTTGAGCTTGAGTACAGCAAATAAAACGATCCGGAAAAAGCCATAAATTAAAACGATCAATTAGACCAATACCAGCAAAGCCAGCTAAAATTATTTTTTTATGAAACTTAAGACAAAATAATTTGCTTAACCAGCTCATCCAACCGTTATTCAAAGGCATTAAAATATCCGGAGGATTGTTGGCTAACAGTCGTAAGGTTTGTTGAGAAAATTGCTTTATGGTGAGTTTCGAGTCTTTTTTTTTGGAATAAACAGTTAAGGAAAATTTAGATTTTAAGCACCGAGTAATTTCCGTCACAAACGTTTCCACTCCCCGGCTGACCGAGCCGGAATAATAACTTAAAATCGCCACGCTAATTTTTTTTGACATAAGTCCAAGCCAGTAAGGCTAAAACGCTGTTAATAATCACTAAAGTAACGGTGATTGCCCAAGCGGCTCCGTAAGAACCGTAAAGCGGCATTAAAATAAAATCTAAAGTGATTAATAATATCAGTTGACATAAGTTAATTAGTAAAAATAATTTTGTCCGGTGCGTAGAATAAATTAAGTGGCTGGTAAAAGGTGCACCGGCTAAAAAAGCGGCAAAGCCAAAGGCCAAAATCCGGACAAGAGGGATTGATAAATTATATTTTTGGCCGAAAATCAAATTAACCAGCCAGGGGCTTAAAGGAATAATCGCCAAAGATAAACAGGCTAAACTTAAACTTAAAATTGTGGCTTTGGTTAAATATTGCCGGGTTTTTTTACCGGTGTCAAAAGAAGCAAACCGGGGCGCAAACACCAAAGACAAGGCCGCGGCCAGCTGAATAGCCGGCATAAAAAACCGGTAAGCGGCCTGATAAATTCCGGTAGCGCTGGGTCCGCTGAAACGCAACAATAAAATCGAGTCGATCCGGCCGTGAATCGCGGCAACGATAAAACCCAAAGTCAGCCATTTCTGAAAGTTAAAAAACTTTCTTTTAACCGACACGTCCAAAGGACTGGCTAAAAACCGCCAAGAAATTAGACTGGCACCGACTAAAAAAGCCGTTAAAGCCCCAAGCACGTAAGCCACTAAAGCCAGTTCCACGGTTAAATGGAAAAAATAATAAAAACTTAAGATAAATAACAGGCGTAAAAGATTGGTACTGACATCAATTACCGAATCGCTAATAAATCTTTTCTGCGCCTGTAAAACTGAGCGGGGGAAACGCAGCAGGAAAACGGCCGGGATTATGCCGGAAGCGACTAACAACGGCGTTTTCAACTGTGGCTGGATAAGTGTCGCCAACGGCTGGCTGGCAAAGGTAAACAATAACCCTAAGACCAAGCCTAAAAACAGTTTTAAATAAAAGCCGAATTTAATAAATGCCCGCGGCCGGTCCGTCCCGGCGGCAAATTTCACCAAAGAATTACTGATAGCTAGTTCCAGTGAATCAGTAATAATCACCACCACCGCTAAAGCAGAAACATATAAGCCAAAGCCTGACGGACCTAAAAAACGGGCAATAAAAAAAATACTTAAGGCTGACAAAACCGTGCTGATCCCCATGCCAATTGTCACCACGGTACTATCCTTAATGGTCTGGCTAGAAAAAAACTGCTTCATGCTTATTTCAGGCTGTTTTGGCAACAATTAAGATACCGATAATAATCACGAATAACCCCATCCAGCGAAGTGCCGGTACCGACTCGCCTAAAATTAATTTGGAAAGGAAAACGGTGACGACGTAAGAAAAAGCCACTAACGGATAAACAAAACTTAATTTTTCTTTAGATAAAACCATTAACCATAAAATCAGGCTGGCCCCGTAAAAAAATAAACCCAGAATAATCGTCGGATTGGTAAAAGTTTTCCAAAGATTAAAAACTCCTAATTTATTCATGCCGATTTTTAAGATTAACTGGCCAATTGCCGCCAGGATAATTGGAGTGAAAATTAACAAGAAACGCATAGTATGATACTATCACACTAAATATGACTAAACTAGCAAATAACGGAAAAACCGTGCTGATTTCCGGCGGGGCGGGATTTATCGGCTCTAATTTAGCAGAAAGTTTGCTTAAAGAGAATTATAAAGTTTTATGCTTGGATAATTTTTCTACCGGTTCCAAGGAAAATGTCGCCGGTTTAATGGAAAACGGGAATTTTTTACTCTTAAACACCGATGTTACCAAGCGGCTGTCGGATATTGTTCTCGATTCAAAAATCGACTATATTTTCCATTTGGCCAGCCCGGCCAGCCCGAATGAAGCCAGCCCAATTTCCTATATGAACCTGCCTCTCGAAACCATGGATGCCAACTCGATCGGCACCCGCCGATTGCTGCGTTTAGCTAAAAAAAACCAGGCAAAATTTTTATTCGCTTCCACTTCGGAAATTTACGGCGACCCATCCATTCATCCGCAAACCGAAGACTACTGGGGCAATGTCAATCCGATCGGCCCCAGGGCCTGCTATGACGAAAGCAAGCGGTTCGGAGAAGCTTTAACCATGGTTTATCTAAGAAAATTCCATGTGGACGCCCGGATTGTCAGGATTTTCAATACCTACGGTCCGGGGATGAATTTGCGGGATGGACGGGCAGTGGTTAATTTCATCGTGGCGGCTTTAAAAAATCAGCCGATCACTATTTTCGGCCGGGGCAAACAAACCCGCAGCCTGTGCTATGTCAGTGATATGGTTGACGGATTAAAAAAGGCCTTGTTTTCCCCAAAAACAAAAGGTGAAGTTTTTAATTTAGGCAATCCAGTGGAATATACGATTTTACAAATCGCTAATAAAATTAAAAAAGCGGTTGGTTCCCAATCGGCGATTGTTTATGCGGATTTGCCTGATGATGATCCCCGGCGGCGGCGGCCGGATATTTCCAAGGCTAAAAAACAACTAAATTGGGCACCGAAAGTAAAATTCAGCCAGGGACTGGCAAAAACAATAAAATTCTTCCAAGAAAAACTTAAAAATGAGCAGTAATCAAAAGATCTTGGTAACCGGAAATGCCGGTTTTATCGGTTCTCATTTAACACAAAAATTGCTTCAGTTAGGACACCGGGTGATCGGAATAGATAATTTTAATGATTACTATAATCCTCAAAAAAAAGAGGCCAACATCCGGCCGTTTTTAACCAATAAAAATTTTAAACAGTACCGCTTAGATATTCTTGATAAACAGGGTTTAGAAAAAGAGTTTAGGGAAAATAAAATTGATTTAATCGTTCATCTGGCGGCCCGGGCCGGAGTCCGGCCGTCGCTTTCTAATCCGGAGCTTTATCTTCAGGTAAATATTACCGGAACGCAAAACATGCTGGATTTGGCAAAGAAATATCA
>JAPLVF010000003.1 GCA_026397255.1 Candidatus Beckwithbacteria bacterium
CCGGGAAAGCCGTAAATCAGGTTGGCCAAAATGGCTTGGGGTAAATGCCAGAGAAGATTGATTAGTCTTTGAGGAATCAGTTGTCTTAATTTTTGGAAAGACATTAGTCTATTTTACACTACTACTGAGTTTCCGGCAGGATGTTAAAGTGGTTTAAAAGATCCTGGGCGAGAGAAAACCAGAGAGGCGCAGCGGTTTCCGAGGCCCACTGAGAAGAAGAGGGATCTTTTAAGGTCACCAACATAACAAATTTAGGGTTATCAGCTGGAGCAAAGCCGATAAAAGACGCATTAGTGGCGTTAGTGGCGTACTTACCGCCGACAGCCACCTGGGCGGTGCCGGTTTTACCGGCTATCTGATAGCCTTTAACATTAGTCCATTTAGCTTCGCCGGATTCAGCCGCCGCTATCATCATCTGGGTGACTAACTTGGCGGTTTCCGGAGAGATAATCCGGCGTTTAACCTTAGTCGCTACGTTAATTTCACGGTCACTACTTAAAACTTTATCCACTACTCTGGGTTGAACTAACTGCCCGCCATTAGCAATCGCGGCCACCCCTTGCAATAGCTGCATACCGGTGGCTAAAAATCCCTGGCCAAAGCTGGCCGTGGCTAAATCCACATAAGTCCAGTTTTTATCCGACTTAGGGTCAGGGGTGGCCTCATCCTGAAGATCAATGCCTGTTTTTTCACTAAAACCAAATTTTTTAAAATACTCTAGAAATTTAGGCAAACCGAGTTTTTGACCAATAAAAACCATGCCGACGTTGTCAGAATGGACCAAAATATCCGTCATAGAAGAGTTAGGATAATATTTATTGTCCCAGGTATTAATAAAATACTTGTCAATTTTGACCGGACCGGAGCAAATATCACAAATTGTTTCCGGTTTAATCGCGCCCGCATCTAAGGCACTGGCCATAACAAATATTTTAAAAATTGAACCAGGCTCAAATGCCTGAGCAATGACCGGATTCAAATACATTTGCGGATCATAACGGTAAAAAGTGCCGGGATCGTAACCGGGCAAAGAAGCCATGGCTAAAATGGCACCGGAATAGGGGTCCATTACGGCTACCGAACCGGCTTTGGCACCATAAACCTGTAAAGCTCGCTGTAATTTTTTTTCCACTAAAAACTGCAAACCCCGATTTAAATTAAGCTTTAAATCCCGACCGTCCTTTTTTTCCTGCTGTTGCCAATCTCCGGTTAAAATGGGCTGGTTTAAGGCGTCTTTCTCCTGTTTGAGGATTCCCGGCCGGCCGGCCAACTCAGTTTGATAATAACCTTCAAGGCCATATTGACCAAGCTCTTTGCCTTCGCTATTATCACCCACAAAACCTAATAAGTGCGCGGCCATGGAGGCTTCCGGATAAAGCCTGACTGATTCGTCTTCAAAAAAAAGCTGATCGCCTAATCCTAAAGACTCTAAGGCTGTTTTTTGCGTCAGGGCTAGTTTGCGGCTAAGCGGTATCCAAATTAAGCGATCATTATTCAACCGCTCATTAAGAATTGCCTCAGTTTCTTTAATTTTAGCTGAAGGAGTAGCGGAAAAGCTGAGAGAATCTGCCAGGATTGGTGCCAGCTTTTGCGATAAATCCGGATTAAAAGTACTTTTTCCCCTAATTAAGTAGCTGAAATAAGCGGGTTTGTTGGTAACTAAATAATTATTATCGGAGGTAAAAATTTGACCGCGGCGGGCTGGCAACTCAATCGTACTCTGCTGTTGGGTCTGGGCTAAAACCGCTAGTTCATCTCCGGCCAAAACTTGCCAGTAAAACAACCGGCCAATCAATAAAATTCCGGTTAAAGCAAAAAAGAAACTAATTAGATTTAGCCGCCAATTTCCAGTCATGGTTTAGGTATTTAACTTGCGGCTTATCAGTAAATCCCTGCTTAAAAGCTTGCTCGCTAATGGTAATTAAACCGCCGATGTTTTGTGATAATTCACTCTTAAGGATAGAGTTATCCTGAATAATTTTATCGGTTTCCGCTTGTAAACTTTCCAGATTTTTACCCCAGGTGGCCGAACGATTGGAAACAATGATTTTAGCCAAACTGCTAGCCAAAACTAAGCCTAAAGACAATATCAGGCAGAACCGGCACTTCCGGCTTAATTTTTGGTAGGCTTGTTTTTCTGATTTGGTCATAATTTAATTGCCACTCTTAATTTGGCGCTGCGTGAGCGCGGATTAGCCAGAATTTCTTCCCGACCCGGCTTAACCGGGTGCTTGTATAAAATTTTTAAATTTTGATTATCTTTCATAAAGTTTTTAACAATCCTGTCTTCAAGTGAGTGAAAGCTGATGACGGCTAACCGACCGCCGGGCTTTAAAAGCGCCACTGCTTGAGGCAAAGCGGCTTTCAGGTTGTTTAGTTCGTCGTTAACAGCAATCCGCAAGGCCTGAAAAACCTTAGTGGCCGGGTTAATCCGTTGGTAACGGCCGCCAACCGCTTCTTTGACTATTTTCACCAACTGAGCAGTGGTGGTAATCGGCTGTCTGGCCCGGCTGTGAACGATTTCATCGCTGATGGCTAAAGCACGCGGCTCTTCACCTAGTTTTTGAAAAAGCTCATTGAGTTCGCCTTTATTTAAGCCGTTGACTAAATCGGCGGCGGTGACGGCTAAGTCCGGGTCGGCACGCATATCCAAAGGGCTGTCTTGCAAAAAGGAAAAACCTCTTTGGTCATCGGCCAATTGGTCGCTGGATAGCCCTAGATCAAACAGAATGCCGCTGAAAGCACTTATCTGCCAATCTTTGGCTGCGGCTTCCAGTTGGCCAAAGTTCCGCTTGGTGAGCTTAAAATCAGCTCCTGGACAGGAATGGAGCCGATTTCTGGCCCGCTCAAGCGCGGCCGGATCAACATCCAGGCCGAAAACCCGACCGCCTCGCTTAACAATCTCAACGGCGTGACCGGCTGAACCGATAGTCGCGTCAAGATAGGCCTCACCGGGCTTAACTTGCAGGCTGTCAATCACTTCATGTAAAAGAACTGGTTGATGGAGATAGTTGTCGGTCATTGAATGGCGGACAGTTTTTCTCCAAGTTGACTGATATTTTTACTTAAGTATTTTTCGTAATCTGTCCACTTGGCCTCGCTCCAGAGCTCCACCCGGTTGCCGACGCCGATAAAGACAACTGACTCATTAATCCCGGCGTAGTTTCTTAAATATTTAGGGATAATAAAGCGGCCCTGACTGTCCAGTTCGACTTCAAAAGCCGAACCCAATAAAAACCGGTCAGTGGCCCGGGCCGGCTCAAGCGTGAGTTTCCGGTTAGTGACTTCGCCGATGACTTTAGCCCAATCTTTAGGGGCGACAATCATTAAAGAGTTTTCATAACCGGCAGTAACGATTAATTTGGCTCCCAAAACAGTCTTAAATTTAGCCGGTAAGGCGACTCTACCCTTAGGGTCTGCTTTAGTTGTATAATGGCCGATAAGCATAAAGATTCACCACTTTCCCCCACTTTTTTCCACTTTGATATAGTTTTAGTATGTTTTCACGACCATGTCAACACAAAGAAAGAGCGAAGAAGAATACCAAAATTAGCAGATTTTTGAAGTGTTGTGGAAGATGACGAAAAAGATTAATGAGCCAGCGGGCGGAAGTTAATTTCCAGTACTGAATCAAATGCCGCAGCCAGTTTTTGGAGAAAATGCACGCTGGGATTTCCCCGACCAGTTTCCAGGCGGGAAATAACTGACTGCTTTGTTTTTAATTTAGCCGCCAGTTTTCTCTGAGTAATTCCTTTTTTCATTCTAGCTTCAATCATCGCCCGAATGACGGTAAATTCCGGCTGAAGTTTTTCGTACTCACGACGGAATTCAGGATTTTTTAAATCTTCCTGAAGTACTTTTTTAAAACTAATTAATTTTAATTTAGCCATATAGCATATATGCTATATTATTTGTTTAACTCTGTCAAGTGCTACCTTAATCTCCCTTGGAGGAATCTTTTGCGACTTTTTCTTGAAAAGATGAACTAAATAATAATTGCCTTTAACAAAGGTGTAAAAAATTCTGTAAGAATCTTGACCTCTAATTCTTAATTCGAATAAATTTGCTTTTATTTTCTTACATAGTGGTGGCTTAATAAAAGGTCCATACTTTTCCAGAAAACCGATTGCAGATTCAATTCTAGATCTATCTTTTATCGACAATTTTACAAGATCTTTGTAAACCTTAACTAATAGAATTGCTCTCCAGGGCATCAAATAATTGTAACACTTTTAAATCTTGAGTTTTTCGACAGCGACGCCGGCGAGAACAATTAACACACCGCCAACAATTTAAATTTCTGGCTCAGAGTCAGTTATTTCACCACTACGAAAGTGCCTAGACCGATGGCCGGGGCACTGATTTGGCCGTCAGTAAGAGCGGATTTTAACTCACTCCA
>JAPLVF010000004.1 GCA_026397255.1 Candidatus Beckwithbacteria bacterium
CAAACCCAGGCATTTGAAGCCAAAATGGCCCAGTTAACCCACACCAAATACGCCGTTGCCCTTAACTCCGCTACTGCCGCCTTACACCTGTCTTTTTTAACCAGTATCCGGCCCGGCGACGAGGTTATCAGTCCGTCTTTAACTTTTGTCGCTGCCAACCAGGCTATTCTCCAGGCCGGCGGGAAAATCGTTTTCTCCGACTGCGACCCCGAAACGCTATCTTCCGACCCCCGGGATATTTTAAAAAAAATTACTCCTAAAACCAAAGCCATCTTAGTTTTGCATTACGGCGGCCATCCCACTGACATGAAACCCTTATTAGCGGTTTGCCGTCAGAAAAAGATTATCTTAATTGAAGATTGTGCCCATGCAGCTGGTAGTTATTATTACGGCCAACACGTGGGCGGTTTCGGTGATTTAGGCTGTTTTTCTTTTGCCGCCATTAAAAATATTACTACCGCTGACGGCGGCATGGTAGTGACTAATGATCGGCCAAAGGCCGACCGGATACGGCATTTGGCCTGGTCCGGCATTTCCAGCACTACCTGGAAGCGTTATTCCGGTCAAAAAACCAGGAAGTGGGAGTATGACGTCACTGCTTTGGGTTTTAAGTATCAAATGAACGACTTGGCCGCTTCCCTTGGTCTGGTCCAGTTTAGGGAGTTAAAGCAGCGCAATAGAGCCAGAAAATTAATTTTTAAACATTACAATCAAGCATTTAGAAAATTAAACTGGGTTAAAATCCCGGTCGTTAAGCCTTGGGCTGAATCCAGCCACCATAACTATTTTATTAAAGTTGACCGTAAAATCAGGAATAAACTGATTGACTATTTAAACCAGAAAGGCATCAGCGCCAACGTCCATTATTTGCCGAACCACTACTATAAAATGTTCAACAATTTTCCTCATGAGGTGCCGGTTACCGAGTCAGTCTGGCAGGAGATTGTCTTATTGCCGATCTTCCCCGATTTATCCACCACTGATCAGGGAAAAATTATTCAGGCAGTTTATGACTTTAACTAAAACCAGTTTTACCGGCGCCTTTTGGTTAGGCTTATTAAAAGTCGTGATTAAGGCCTTTTCTTTCCTTAAAATCGTGATTGTTGCCCGGATCTTGTCCCCGACGGATTTGGGTTTGTTCGGGATTGTTCTCCTGCCTTACGGTCTGGTAGAGGTAATGACCGAATCCGGGATTAATCAGGCATTGGTTCAAACTCAAAAAGATGTCCGCAGTTATTTAAGTTCTGCCTGGGTGGCCTTTTTCTTCCGGGGCATCCTGATCGGTGGCCTTTTGTACCTGTCGGCGCCGTTGATCAGCCGTTTTTACGGCCGGGACTTAAATTTGGCGATCAGACTGATCAGTTTAACTCCGGTTCTTAAGGGTTTAGCCAATCCGGCAGTGGTATTATTCCTTAAAAACTTAAATTTTAAAAAAGAGTTTGCTTATCAATCTTTAGCTTCGATTGTGGAGTCCCTGGCCACAATTATTTTCGTTCTGGTTTTAAGAAATATGCTCGCCTTGCCCTTGGGGGTAGTTGTCGGCGGTTTAGCTGCCTTGGTCTTTTCCTTTGTTTTTGCCCCGCTTCAATTAATTAAAGTGAGTTTTAACAAAATTAAAGAGCTGTATCATTACGGTAAATGGGTGACGATCGGCACCTTTATGTCCTTTATCAACGATCAGGGGGACGACTTCTTTGTCAGTAAATTTTTAGGCGCTTATCCCTTAGGCCTTTATCAGACTGCTTATAAAATTTCCAATCTGCCGACCACCCAGGGTGCCGGTTTGATTTACTCGATTATCTTCCCGATTTTTTCTTCGATTCAAACCGACAAGGTTCGTTTGCGCCGGGGTTTGCTTAAATCTCTAGCCATCACTTTTGTTTTAAGCCTGACTTTTGCCGCTGGTGTTTATCTGTTTGCCCCGTTTTTTGTCCGTCTTTTCTTAGGTGAAATTTGGTTAGCGATGATTCCGGCCTTAAATGTCCTGCTACTGTTTGGCATTACCCGGCCGTTAATTTCTGCCGGATCGGCTGTTTTTGACGCCGTTGGCCAACCCAAAACTGTCGCTTCCATTAATTTAATCAGGCTGTCGTTGATGGTAATTTTACTCTATCCCTTGACTAAGCTTTGGGGGATTGTCGGTACTTCCTGGGCCGTCGTCATTGCCCAAATTAGTGTTTATCCCTGGTTTGTAATTAAGCTTAAAAAAGCCTTGTCGGTGACGACGAATTTGCGTGCGTCATAAAGCCGGTCGTAGTTCCGGTAATACCACTCCAAGTTTTGGGTAATTTTTTTTACCGAACTTTTCAAATTATCACTATAAAAATCCTGATTGAGAATCCCTTCGGCACAACGGGCTTTTGTGGTTGTTAAAAACAGCCGGCGGCAGAACCAGGCGTCGCTGAACACGTTCGGCCAGCCTTCCCCTCTGGTGGGTAGGACCATTAAACTGCTTTTTAACACTTGTTTGTAATAAGCCTTTGGTTTTAGATTGTGGGCAATTTTTAACTTCCAACCTGAAGGGATAATTGTTTTTAACCTATCCACCCCTTTTTGGCGGGACAATCGGCCGGCATATAAGATTATTTTCTCTCTGTTTATCTTTAATTTTTTTATTAGATCGATATTTTCCTGACTTAAGCCGCCGCTATACCAAATTAATTTTTTATTTTTGCCGAAAGGTTTAGCTACCGCCGTTGATTCTACCAAGACATATTGGCATAACCAAACAATCAATTTAGCTCTCCAAGTAGGCACAATCACGCTGTCCATTTTAATAATTACTTTATTGTCAAAGAGTTTTAAAATTAACAGCTTAAGCAAAAGATGTTTTTCAAACGGATAAAGCCAAACCCGGTGCCAGCACTTAAACAAACTGCCCCACTCATTTCGGTCAATGACCTTTCTAACGGAATAGCCTGATTTTTCCGCCGCCGCCATAAAATAGCCGATATTTTTGTTGGCATAAGTCGGATGCCATTCATAGTGGCGGACCAAAATTCTTTGCCTCGGGGGGATTCGCGAAAAAACCAGCACATTTTTATGCCAGTGCTGATAAATCTTGGCCGATTTAAGTTTGTTTTTTAAGGCTTGAGTTAACTCCGGCTCGAAAAACAAATTTATTTGCCTTTTAATGTACTTTAAACTTCTGGGGTTAACATGTTCTGGGTTAACTTCATTAGACCAGGAAATGATCAGATAATCTTTAACACTGCCGATCACATTATTTAAGACAGTCGCCTCATACTTTTTATCTATATGTTCCGCCACTTCGGTAAAATTAACCACTTCCGCTTGACCTAAATTAAGCTTGTTTCTCAGGTCCAGTTTTTTAACATAAGGCTTAATAGTTCTAGGCATATACTTAAATGCCGCCCGAGCGGCTTCCACGCCGCTGATTCTTATGCCCTTTTTCTGCCACCATTCCAAACTGTAACCGTTAGCGCAGCCAAAATCGATTAGCTCTTTTGGTTTAAATATTTCCCAAATTGCCCTAGCGTAAGCAAAATAAATCTTTTTCGGTCTGAATTTAAATTGTTTATCGCCATAAAGCTGGTCATCAAATTTTTCCATAACCATATTATAATCAATTAATGGCACTAAAGATAAAATATTTTCACCGCGGACAGTTTGATCCAAGCCAATTAAGGGAAGATAATATCGACCGTTTGTCAACCAGTTTAGTTCCTCATGGCTCAAAAGTTTTAGAATTAGGCTGTGCCACCGGTTTTATGGGGAATTATCTTACCAAAAAACTCCATTGCCGGGTCATCGGTGTGGATATTAATCCGGCGGTAAAGGCTGATATTACCGGCGATTTAGCCAAGACAAGTGTTTGGCAGGAAATTAAGCCACACCGGCCTTTTGATGTTGTTTTCGCTTCAGCGATCCTGGAGCATTTGCCTGATCCGGAAACCACACTTCAATTAATTAAATCAGTCTTAAAACCCAAAGGCATATTGATTATTACTCTGCCTAATGTTGCCCACTGGCGCCAGCGGCTTAAACTCCTGCGCGGTCATTGGGATTATGAAGATTATGGTCTTTTAGACCAAACTCATTTGCGGTTCTTTAATTATTTTAGCGGCCAAAGATTAATCACCGCCGCCGGTTTCACTATTAACCAAATCCTGATCGATCCGGCCGGCGGTTTGAAATATTTTAACTGGCTGGTCAAACATTTCCCTAATTTATATGCCTACCAAATCTGTATTAAAGCCAATAAATAGAGAATCCCGGAGTGAAAGAAGTCCCCACTCCGGGATTGATCTTAGTATTTCCATTGCTTCCTACAATACTAAAGCGTTTCTCCGGCGTTGTTTAATGTCGATTTTTAAATATACCAAACAACTTAATTTTGAGGTGATTGTGGTCGATAATGCTTCCTCTGATGGCTCAGCCAAGATGGTAAAAAAATATTTTCCCAAGGTGAAATTAATTGTCAATCCGATTAACAACTTTTATACCGGTGCCAACAACCAAGCCCTAAGCCTGTCGAAGGGTAAATATTTTCTGATTCTTAACTCAGATATATCTTTGAAAGATAACGCTTTTAAAAAAATGGTTGATTATTTAAACCGCCAGCCTAAAGTTGGGGCCATCGAGGCCTTACAGCGATATGAAGACGGCCGGATTGTGATTACCGGTTCCCAACAAAACTCGCCTTGGCTCGATGCGATCGAATTAACTTTATTGCATAAATTACTGCACCCCCAATCTTTATCCGACTTTCGTTTAACCCGGTTAGACCGGGCTAAATCTTGGCCGGCCCCGGTTATTTGCGATGCCTGTTTTATGACGAGGACCGATTTACTGAAAAAAAATGGCGGCTATGATGAAAAATTAAAACTTTATTACACGGAAAACGACTTATGCCGCAAAATCCAAAAACAAAAGCTAACCACAATCCATTATTCACACGCAACTGTTTGGCACCGCGTCTCCGCTTCAACCGATAAGGTTGGTTGGAAAAAAATATCCGGCATTTTTTCCCACGATGCCCGGATTTATTACTCAAAATATCATTCCCTCTTTGCGGCCTGGGTTTTATTTTTAGCCATGAAAATAAGTAATCTTTTGGTGCTGCTGAAACAAAATTGGCAAATTATTCTTATTGTTCTCTTAGCCAGTTGGTTGCGGTTTTACCGTTTGCCGGAAACCATGACTTTTATCGGTGATCAGGGCCGCGATTACTTGGCTGCCCGGGAGATGGTCCAAAGCGGCCATTGGCCGCTGGTAGGAATTCCTTCTAGTGTTCCCTGGCTCAGGCAAGGGCCTTTATTTATCTGGCTGATAGCCTTATCTTTTAAGCTTGGTCACTTTAATCCGCTTGCCCCGGCGGTTTTAACCGCCGTCTTTGGTGTTTTAACTGTTTATTTGGTGTATCGTTTCAGCCACAGCCGCCTAGCCGCTTTAGTTATGGCTACTTCTCCTTTAGCCTTAATCCACAGCCGTATGCCTTATCATGTCAGCCCGATCCCTTTATTTACGGTTTTATATTTAATTGCTCTGCAAAGTCAGTCAGTTGCCTGGACTTTTTTACTGGCCGGAGTTTTACTGCAGTTTGAACTGACCACTTTGCCCTTGCTCCTGCTGGCCTTAATCTATTTTTATAAGCATAAATTAAAGATTTTTCCCCAGATATTTTTAGTTTTGATTCCTTTTATTCCGAAACTTATTTATGATTTTTCTCATGGTTTTACCCAGACTTTTGGATTTGGTGCCTGGACCATCCACCGTTTACTGGAGTGGCGTTTTTCCAACCAGGCAATCCTGACAATCGCCGAATTTTGGCAAAAATTTGTCAGCTGGGACCATCCGCTGACGGCTGTTTTTTTCGGCATCCTGGCAATTATCACTGTTTTTAAGCATCGGCTCTTGTTTTATTTTTTACTGATTAATCTGGTGGCTTTGTATTTTCACGGCAACCCTTCCGAAGCTTATTTTCCGGTCCTTTTTCCGGTTTGGGCGATCATGATCGGTCTGGTTAAACCCAAATTATTTAAAGCCGCTATTGTTGGCTTATGTTTATTTAACTCTTATTATGTTGTCAGTCATAATTTTTTAACCTACGGCCCGCCTTTAGCCGAACGGGTATTGCTGACAAAAGTTATGCTGAGAAAAGTTAATAATCAACCGGTCCGTTTAATTAACTACCCTGATGTGGCTAAATTTACCAGTTATTTGGACAATTATCGTTATCTGCTTTGGTATTATGGCGGCCGGGAATCGCCGAAAGGCGTTCCTATGATGATTTATGACGGTCCGGCTAAGGATTTTGTTCCTCCTTGGTGGGCGACGGTTTATCATTTTCCGACGCAAAAACTGATTAAATATGACTAAACTCAAAATTTTGACTCTTAACCAGCCGGGAATAACTGATTTTAGCGCTGCCAGAAACAAATTGATGCAGGTTGTCAAAACTGACTGGATTCTTTTTCTGGACAGTGATGAGACCTTACCGCTGGAAATTAATCCGGATCACTTGGATAAACACTATAATTACAGTTTTAAAAGGCAGGACTGGTTTTTAGGTAAAAAATTGCGCTTTGGGGAAACTAGTCGTTTAACCTTTGTTCGTTTGGTCCAGCCACACACTGGCAAATGGCAGGGAAAAGTTCACGAAAGGTTTATTTCGGCTTTAGCGGTTAAAGCCCTTAACCAACCTTTATTGCACCGCCGTCGCCTGACCATCAGTCAATTTCTTGATAGACTTAATTATTATTCCAGCCTCCGGGTTGAAGAATCAAGCCATTTTTCTATTTTTGAACTACTTTTTTATCCTTGGGGAAAGTTTGTGAAAAATTATTTTTTCCATTTAGGATTTTTAGACGGCATTCCCGGTTTAGCTATGGCATTTCTGATGAGTTTGCATTCTTTAGCTGTCCGGGTCAAACAATATGAAAATACTTAAATGGCTCTTGGTCTTGCAGATTCTGGTGAATTTAATCGGCGCCTTAGGCCCGGAATTAGGCTTTGACGCCTTGTGGTACCATTTAACTGAGGCGAAATTATTTTTAGCTCATCACTCGCTGGCCCCGATTCCCGGCAATTTGCTTTATTGGTCCGGCCTGCCCCGACTGGGAGAAACAATTTACGCTTTGTCTTTAGCCATCAGCCCGGCTTTACCGAAGCTAATTCACTGGGGTTTTGGTGTTTGGTGCGTTTGGTTAGTTTATCGCTTGGGTGGGATGGCGGCGGCTTTGCTGTTTTACTCGACACTACTGGTCGGCTGGCTGTCCACGTCCGCCTACATCGACTTAATCATGACTGCCTGGCTTTTGGCGGCTGTTTATTACCGTCGCCTCAAAAGAATCATCTTTTTAATTTTGGCTGGCGCCACGAAACTGCCGGCTTTAGTCTATGGTTTGGCAATTACTCTGATTCCGTGGGGGATTTTAGGGATTTTGCCGTTTGCTTTGATTAACTATCATAGCACCGGCAATTTTTTCTATCCGTTCCGGGAAAATTTTGGTTTTGAACACGAGTGGTTTTTTAACGGCTTTATTTATTGGTTATCCCGTCCGCTCCGGTTATTTTTTGACCCGGCTTACCGTGTCGGTCCGATTATTCTGATAATCTTTATAATAGGTTATAAACATTATAAATATTGTCGAATTGCTTTATTATCTTTTCTTTTATGGTTTTTAATGCCCGGCACGGACTTCGGCCGGTTTGCTTTATTTCCTCTGGCTTTGTTGAGTTTATCGGCTGTTAAACCTAGCCGCCTGATCACGGCTTTAATTATTTTCCAGGCCGTGGTTGGTATCTCCGTCCGGGCTTATGCCAATGCCAAATATTTACCGGTTATTTTTGGTCAACAAACTCAGGCTGATTTTTTAACGAAAAATCTTAAGTTTTATTTTGGAGATTGGTACGACATTGACGGCTGGTTTGCCAAAAACATTAAATCAACTGACAAAGTTTTGGTTTACAATCTTCACAATCTTTATTATGTCGACTTTCCCTATGACCACGCCACCTGGAAAAATCCGGTTACCCGCTACACTCATATTT
>JAPLVF010000005.1 GCA_026397255.1 Candidatus Beckwithbacteria bacterium
TTTACAAAAGTTGAAACTGACGGCGAAAAAATTAATTTTACAACTGATAACCGGGTAAAATGTTTGAATTGTCAAAAGGGCATAAGTGATCCTTTTAGCCTAGTTTTTCCGGCTGGCAAAGAAATTGATTTTATTATTACCAGCGACCAGTTAATTAAATCGATAACATTCACTGAACCTGAAGACAAGGTGGCTGAATTTGTTTTTTGGAAATAATAGAGGAAAATTTATTTAAAAATCTTAGTTATTTCGTCTTTGGCTGAAAAATCCAGATCTTCAACTCTTCCCGCAGTCACTATTTTAAGCCCCTGATTTTTCTCCTTAATTTCTCCTATGGTAGTAGCTAAAATTTTGTGCCTTCTTAAGACCGAAGTGATCGAATCTACGCTTTCTGGAGGTGCAATGATTAATAAGGCTCCCGAAGCTATTGTTTTTAACGGATCTAAACCATATTCTTCACAAAGGATTCCTGATTCTTCTAGAATCGGAATTTTTTCTCTGTCAACCAGCAAGCCAACCCGCGAGGCTTGGGCTACTTCATAAAGTCCGGCGGAAAGTCCTCCCTCTGTCGGATCGTGCATTGCATGAACGACAAACTGATTTGCCAAAAGTGCGTCTCTAACTACCGAAAGGCCGGGTTGATGAAGAAAATTTTGACTTTTTCGGATAAACTCTTCGTCGTACCCTCTCTTTTTTAATTCCTCTTGTTTTTCCCTCGCGATGATTGACGTGCCCTCGATGACGATACCTTTTGTTAAAATAATTGCATCCCCAGGTTTAGCTCCCGATGTAGAAACTAATTTCTCTTTGGCAACTTCGCCCAACATCGCACCAACAACAATTGGCCTGTCCAAATTATAAGTAACCTCAGTGTGTCCCCCAATAACCGATACCCCTAATTCCTTAGATGCTTGAGAGATTTGAGCAAAAATCTCCTCGATTTCTTTCTCGGTGGTCTTTCCGTTCTGAAGAAGTATGGTCGGGAGAAACCATTTTGGGGTAGCGCCGGTTGTGGCAATGTCATTTGCGTTGACCTGAACCGCATACCAGCCAATGTTGTCCGTTGCAAAAGTTATCGGGTCGGTTTTTACAACGAGGAAGCGGTCGGGAAATTCAATGACCGCCGCGTCTTCCCCCAGTTTGGGTCCCAAGGCCACCCGGGGGTCTGATAAGGTTTCGTATTTTTTCAGTAGCCTTTCCAATAATGGAAAATCCAATTTCCCCAGCGGCAACATTTTTTTCATCTTCCTCTTTTCTTCCGGCAGCTTAGCTTAGCAAGTTTAACTATCAATTTATACTGTCTCATTTATCTTGGTTCGACCTTGCTCACCACAAACACTCGACTCCGCTCAGTGCAAGCATTAAGCCTTGATGTGAGACAATGGTTATAGGGATAGAATGGTCCCAGACCGGCCCGCTCAACTGCGTTTGTAGCTTAAATTTAATTATAAATAAAGAGTTGATTATGTTAGATAAAGGAGATAGAACGCCAAAAGAGTATGCGAGCGTTCAGGCTCAAATACAAAAACAAAAGAATGCATTAGAAGCACGTTTGTTAGAACATCCATTGGATAACTTTAAAACCTTTTACTTTATAGCCTTGGATTTGGGGTTTGCTGACGAAGAAGAGTTAATACAATATCTTCAGAATAAAAAAGTTTTAGATGTAGGTTCGGGTTTTAATGGTCTAGCGATTGGCAGTATTTTAAAAGGCGTTTCTACTGATATCATATCTGTAACTCCACGCAAGAGGGATCCAAATTTTCAAGTTTATATGAGAAAACTTTTAGAAAGTGAAGATGAATATAGAGTGTATAGTCGGGAAGAGAAAGATAAAGCAATAAAAGAAAGTATGCAAAAAACTTATTTTATGTTTGCTCATGATTTATCTTTTTTTAAAGATGAAAGTTTTGATGTGGTTATTGATAATGCGGCGAGTTTTTATTATGCCAGAAATGATGAGGTTCTTCTTCTCAGGCAAGGTTTGCGTGAAGAGTTAAGGGTGTTGCGTCAAGGAGGAACTATACGAGTTGGAGACTTTAACACATATGGTTATAATCCTCCGAGCTGGAGGGAAGGAGTCCTTATTGATGAAGGTGTAAATTATAGTGTTTTTAAAAACCCACATACATCTGGAGTTGAAATCACTAAAATATGATGAGTGGGAATTTACCCAGTTAATTTAGACAGATACGGAATTTTGTGGATGAGATAAGCCAAAATGAATGAAACAGAACTGGTTAAGAAAAAGAAAGTGAGATTGGGCCAGAACTGAGAGAAGGTTGCCAGTGGCCAAATTGTTTCTAAAACAATAATGTGGATAAAAAAGACTAAAAAAGAGAGGCGGGAAATAGTTTTTACAAGGGCAAGATTAAGTTTAATTTTGGTAAACAGATAATATAAGATGGCGGCAAAAGAAAAGGTATAAGGTAATATTAACGGCCGCCAGTTGGAATAAAAAAATAAATAATTCCCGGTTTGATAATATAAACGTTCTCCCTGGTAAAAAATAAAGTAAGCGAGGGTGAGAGTAATTAAGATTAACAGCCAGAGAAATTTTTTAACAAAATTAAGCAATTGTTCCTGATGGTGAGATAAAACCATGCCGACAATAAAAACATAATAGTTAAAGAAAGCGACTTTAATAGGGTAAAAAGTATTAGTGGGAAGTAAGTAATAATCCTGATATAAAAACAGTAATTCAATGATACCTAAAATTATCAGCATCCAGCGATTGGTAAAAAAATGATACAAGCGATGCAGGAGCGGGAAAATAAAATAAAAGATTAAGAGAGACGGGATGAAGTAAAGCTGATAAGAAGCAGTGCCGGAAACCAAACTAATAAAAAAATTGTTATTAAGTTGGGAGTAAACAAAATAAAAGTAAACAATGCTCCAAAAAACATAAGGAATAAAAATCCGGCTAAGACGTTTTTTTAAATATTCCCAATAATTGGCGTGATGGGAATAGTTTAGTTCCAGGACAAAACCGGAAATCATAAAAAACAGCGGTACGGTAAAGCGGGAAGCCTGGTTAAGAAATAAGGTCCAGGGAAGATGGTAAAGGTCGTTGGCGGTGGCCTGAAAGGCTTTGGTGGTCGTGTGGATTAAAATTACGGCTAAAATAGAGATTAGTCGGAGAAGATCAATCGCCGGATTGTAAGTTTTTGCTTGAGTATCGGGCATGGCAAAATTTTAGCAAGATATTCAGCAAAAGAATAGATTTGATTTTTTTGGTATAATTTTAGCTGATTGAAGGCCAGATGGTGAAATCGGTATACACGCAAGACTTAAAATCTTGTGACCGCAAGGTTGTGAGGGTTCGAGTCCCTCTCTGGCCACCTCGCTTCGCTCGGTGCGGAGCACATTAGTTGTCGGCCGGGGTGTGGCTCAGTTGGTAGAGCGCTTCGTTTGGGACGAAGAGACCGCCAGTTCGAATCTGGCCACCCCGACAGCGCAGATTTTATTTAGAGATCTGCGGGTATGGTTCAATGGTAGAACCACAGATTTCCAATCTGTTGATGCGGGTTCGATTCCCGCTACCCGCTCCCTTCACAGAGTTCAGGGTAAACCTGCGCCCATAGCTTAACGGATAAAGCGGCTGCCTTCTAAGCAGTAGACTGGGGGTCCGATTCCTCCTGGGCGCACTTCGGCCCGCGTTTAGCGGGCCTCAGTGCAAGCCTTTCGGAAATACCTCAAGGCAAGCACATAAGTGGTAGAATATTGATAAATGGTGACTGTAGCTTAGCTGGTTTAAAGCGCCTCCCTGTGGAGGAGGAGATCGGCGGTTCAAATCCGCTCAGTCACCCTTCGTCGTTTCACTCCTCAGGGCAAGCCCATAATTTGTATTGAGAGTATTTTAAGGTTTTTTCCTCAAGAGAATCCCCTATCCAAAGGTCATCTCAAAACGACTACAGGAAAGATTAAATTGACTAACCACATTTCTTCTGTTAACATATTGTTTAATGTTATTCTACAAATACTTAACCAACCGCCGTGGTTTCCGTACTAGCCTTTCGGAGGTTTTGTTGTAATAATAAATTAATTCACATCTGCAAGACACGCCTCCGTAAGGAGGTTTTTTTGTGTCTTGCAGATTAAAAGGAATATATGAAACAAGAAACAAATGATTCTTTTAATGAATTAATACAGGCGGTGGAAGCTGCCGGCGGCTGGGATGGTTATTATCAAATATCGTACAAAGAACAGCTAAAAAGACGACAGCAGCGGGTTAAGGAGTTTGATCATACGTCTTCGGCAGACTCGGCCGATCGACATATTTATGCCGAAGATCTGTCCGAAATTGAACAAATCCAGACGCTGTTTTCGCTTCATGAGGCTTTGAGCGAATATGGCTATAGACAGGATAACCTGTTCCTGAAACTGGCACACACTCTGGACTATTACGGCAGTGTTTTGCTGCCGATGAAGAAGTTAGTTGAGCAGGGCAAAACACAGGAGGCCATTGATCTCTTTTCTCAGCCGCGTCACTATCACAGGTAAATAAACCAAGAAAGGGGCCAAACAAGGCCCCTTTCTTTAGGTTCCAACCACCCTTCACTAAAGTTTCGGAGTGGCATGGCGTCCCTTCGGGGGTACTCAGGGCAGGCGTTCGCTGTGTATCTTGACACGCTCTTAAAAGTAGTGTTAAATATATTTATTCTCGCCTCGTCCAAGCCTTACGGCCCGACGAGGTTTTTGTTATAATGGATTAAATATGCCAATACAAAAACTACAAATACTTTATATTGATGGAGAGAATTTAAAGTTTTATCTTAAAAGCGTATTGGGTTCCAAGTCTATTCAGAAACCATATTTATTGGAAAATATTGATTACGAAAAACTATTCACTTCTGCATTGGCAGACTTTGACTTATCCGAAAAAAGATTTTATTCGGCAAAACTTAGAGAACAACAAGGGTTTTTAACAAAATCCAGAGAATTGATTCAAAGGCAAAGAGCTTTAAAGTCACACTTGGAACAACAAGGGTTTACTTTTATTATTTCTGGCAATGTTAGAAAACAATCCGTTAGTGTTAACGGGAGAAGTAAAACTATTTTTAAAGAAAAAGGTGTGGATGTAAGAATAGCTGTTGATCTTGTATCTGAATCTTGTGATGGTAAAGTTGGAAAGGTTATATTGTGCAGTTCGGATTCAGATTTACAGCCGGCTGTTTCCGAAGTTAAGCGTAGAGGAGTTGAGGTAGTTTATTTAGGTTTTGAGATTTGTCCAAATAAAGGATTAACCTATACAACAAGTAGAACTATTCTTTTGAGAAATTCGGAAGTGCTTGACTCGTACAATTAAGTTCTGTGTAGGTTCCAACGTCCCTTCGGCAATAATCAAACAAGAGTGATAAAATAAATTTAAAGAGGTATGAAGTTTTTAAAGAAAGAAAAGTTAGTTATTCTGTTATTGATTGTTTTAGGTTTTTTATTTCGTTGGTATCTGATCAGAGACAACTATTTTGAGTTTTATTATTATCAGGCCAGAGATGCCGATGTTTCCCGCTCAATTCTGGAAAAAGCCGATTTAAAGATTCAAGGTCCGGCAACGAGCGGGACTAACGACAAAATTTACAATGGTGTTCTGTATTACTACTTAACCGGACCTATTTATACGTTATTTAAAGGCAACCCTCTGGCCCCGACTTTATTTTTAAGTTTCTTAAGTTCTTTAGCAGTGGTGCCAATATATTTAATTGGTAAAGAGATTTTTAAATCAAGAAACGTAGGTATTGCTGCAGCTTTGCTCTATGCTTTTTCCGTGGATGCTAGCCAGCTGGGAACCTGGTTAGGGAATTCCAGTATCGCTACTTGGTCGGTCCCCTTTTTTTATTTTTTTCTGTGGCAGTCTTTATTTAAAAAGAAGAAAAAGTTTTTAGCGCTAACAGCTTTATTTTTAGGTCTGGCCAATCAGGCAACTCTCTACACGGCTTACTTAATAGGAATCGTGGTAATGGTATATATTTTTCAAGCGATAAAAGAAAAAAACTTTTGGTTCTTAGGTGGGAAAAATTTCTTTAAGGCAATAGCAATTTATTTAATGGTTGTCAGCCCAATGATTCTTACCCAAATTAAGCTACTGCTAGCCGGGGTGTACAAATTAAATCAGTTAAGCACAAATGCCGGCGGAAAGCCTACCTTCTATGAATTAATTAGGGGAATTAGCGGAGTATATGTTAATAAAGCGGAGATGACTTTATTGCCATCAATACCAAAAGTTTCACTAATGCTAGTTTTTCTCATTATTTTTTGGTTTCTAATCAGAAAAGATTCCCGAGCAAAAAAGATTTTTATTAGTCTGTGGCTGTTTACGCCGGCTCTACTGTTTTTAATCTTGGGTCGGGCTTCCTATTACTCTATAACCGGTTTAAATTCAGGTATTTATTTAATTGTTGCCTGGATTTTTTACCAAGGTTTTAAAAAAACTTTGCCTAACATGTTGCGTGTGGCAACGACAGTAGGAATCATAATTTTTATTGCCTCAAACTTTAACGCGGTGCAAAAGATCAGGGAAACACAAGCGAATAACTTGACCGTCCAAAGCGGGGCCTTTTTAAATCGGTTGCTGGAAGTCGTTGATTACACTTATAAAGCAGCTGGCGGCAAGCAATTTTCAATCTCTGCCTTAACTAACCCTTATAAATACAGCACGACTTGGGCTTATTTATATTCTTGGTACGGAAGGGAACACTATGGTTATCTCCCCAAATTTGTTGGTTCGGATCAAAAAGGAATCCCGGCCGGTGACTTACTCGAAAATATTAAGACACCGGAAAAAATCCATTTTTCTATTTATGAAACCGACCCCGGAGGATTAGCCATGTTTGTGCCGGAATTTAGAAAATGGCAAGAGGAAATCGCCGGTCCAGCTAGCGCTAAACTTAAGTTCGGATCGATATCTTTGGAACAAAGAGGTGTAAATAAGTTTATGGTACCAAAGTAATGGCGATGCCTTGTTTGTCGGCCCGGCCGGTGCGGCCAATGCGATGGATGTAGTCGTCTTGGGTTTCCGGCAAATCAAAATTAATGACATGGGTGACATTGGCAATATCCAGACCCCGTTGAGCGACATCAGTGGCCAGTAATATCTTGACCTCGCCGTTTTTAAACTGCCTCAAAGCTTTTTCTCTTTGGCCTTGGGTTTTATTGCCGTGAATGGCGGTAGCCTTAAATCCCCTTTCAATTAATGTTCTGGCCAGCTTTTCCATACTCCACTTGGTCCGGCCAAACACTAGGACACGGTCAAACCCAGGCTTAATTAAAAGGTCGTGCAAGACGTCAATTTTATTCCGGCCATTAAGCCTGACAATTTCCTGATTAACATTATCGGCCACCGCTCCGGTTTTAACTGAGATAATTACCGGATTTCTTAAAAAACCGGCCATGACGTCTTTGACTTTGCCTTCGATAGTAGCGGAAAAAAATAATGATTGCCTTTTTTGGGGTAAAAACGAAATTAAGTGTTGGATATCATGAATGAAACCCATATCGAGCATGCGATCGACTTCGTCAAGAACGAAGATGGTAAAATTGCTTAATTGGAGAATCCGTCTTTTCTGCAAATCCTTTAATCGGCCGGGTGTCCCGATGACAAATTGCGGGTTTTGGCGTAAGTGTTTAATTTGCTGGCCCATTGCGGCGCCACCAATGCATAAGGCCGAATATAGTCGTAGATTTCTGGCAAGCGTCACAAACTCGGCTTCAATTTGGGTGGCTAATTCTCTGGTGGGGGTAATCACTAAGACTTTATCATGGTTATTTTTGTAAACTTTATCAATTAAAGGAATGAGAAAGGCGGCGGTTTTACCGGTGCCGGTATTAGCCACACCCACGACATCTTGGCCGGCAATAACCAGAGGAATGACTTGATCTTGAATGGGGGTAGGAATTAAATAACCTTTGTTTTTGGCATTAAGTTTGATTTGGTCGGTTACCGGAAAATCAGCAAAGTCATGCTTGATTGCCACGACGTCCAATCTGGATTTTTGAGGGGTTTGATTAATAAAAAAGGATGGGTTAAACGATCGCGGTTGTCTACGGGCTCGGAAAAATCGCTTCTGTCGGTACATACTTTAGGATATGGAAACGCTTGGCTGGCTGTTTTTCAAAGTTGACAAAATCAGCAACTCAGCTTTTTCCAGTAAAATTCCTTTGGCGGCGGCAATTTCCTGGGTAGCCTGAATCATCGCCTGTTGATAAATACCTAATTTCCCCCCGGCTAAAAAACCGGATTTATCCTGTTTTTCCAGCCATAATTGTTGGAGCAATTTTAAAGTTTCGGCCAATTCGTTGGTATTTAGGGCAGATTTGATTTCGAGAAGATTAAGTGCCGCAGTCTTGTTGGGCAGTTTAGAAATTGAGACCAGTAACTGTTCCGCTTTTTCCCTAGACACAGGTTTGCGAAGATTTGGGTTATGTGAATTTTGCAATTGAACGGAATAAGTCAGACCATGACTGGCTTTTAGATTAAAGTATGGTTGTAAGTCAATGGAGTCTTTTTTAACATGGCTAACTTTTAAGACTTTTCCATGACGGACAAGTAAATCACCAACAGCAAAGCTTAAAGTGTTTAACATACCTTCCCAACCTGATTCCGATCTTAAGAAGCTAAATAAGTAGTTTAATTATAGCACAGAAATTATTTTTCCGCCTGATGGAGATTATAGTTGGCTAAACCAGTTTCGAAACTTTCTTTTTCTTTAACAAAGGCTAAATAGTTACGCTTGATTGCTAAAAAAAACGGAAAAGGCAATAAGCCCAACAATTGAATTATTAATTTTAGTCGTTTTCCCAGCTGATAGAAATGTTCAACGGTGGGTTTTACCGCATTAAGCTTTGTGGTTACCCTAATTTTCTTAAATCCGGCCAAACCTATTTGTTGGCTCATTTCTTTTGTTGTATCAAGTTTTTTAAGACTAAATGATTTCTGCCAATCTTCGACTAATTGTTTTTGTTTTTGCGTGTTTGGGTGTTTGGTAAGATAACCATCGGCAATAAGGAGTCGGCCGCCGGGTTTAAGAATCCGGTAAGCTTCTTTAAGAAAAGAACTTTTGGGGGTGGCGTAACAAATACTTTCAATGCCATAAACGACGTCAAAATAATTATCAGGGAAATTGGTGTGAGTATAATCCTGAACCTGGAAATTTGTTCGGGGATGTTTTTTGGCAAATTTAATTTGAATGGGTGTAATACTAATTCCTGTGACCCAGGCGCCAGTTTTTTCGGCGATGTAAATTGCGGTACTGCCGACGCCACAGCCGGCATCTAAAACCCTTTCCCCTTTTTTGATTTTAGCGAGATCAATAATGGCTTGATTTTCGTTAAGAGCGGCTTGATAAAGTGAATGGGTGTTTTGGTTCCAAAAACCGTGATGAAATTGGTTGCGGCAGAATACCCGATAAAGCCACTGGCTGGAGTTGTAATAATCAATAATTTCCCGTTGATAGGTCATTAAAAGTTAATATTAAACTTAATTTTATCAGTTGAGAAGAATAGGCGTTGACGGGCAAGAGAGTTAGCAAAATGTCCGGATTCGCTTATATTTTTGGTTTTAAAATAACGGTAAGCAAAAGCGGCGCTAAAAACATCGCCGGCACCGACAGAATCAATAATTGCTGAGGCGGGCACAGCGACTGTGGGTAGAATTATAGATTCAGTTGAAGTGACGGCCAAAGCCCCTTTTTCTTCCTGGGTCACCAACCAAATTAGGGGAAATTTTTGAGCGTAATTTTTAGCTTTATCTATCATTTCCGGAACGTCCTGTTCTGAGGTAATGATAACGTCAAAGAAGGGCAAAATTTGATCGGCTTCAGAAAAATTCCGAAGCAGCACTTCGCCGTCGGATTGAAATTGGCGATAATAGCCCTGAGGGAGAAAAACTTTTAAGGTTTTAGAATTGGCAAAAGAGACAAATTTTTTAACATAAGCGGGAGTGATATTAGGTTGAAGCGGAGCAAAAAAAAGAATATCGGCCTGGAAAATTAGTTGCTGAAGGGGTAAATCAATAGAGGCGCAAGGAGGATTGTCTAAATTTAGGGCTGATTGAGTTCTGGTTCCTTGTTTGATAATATTTTCATAAATAAGCGTGTTGGTAGAGTTAGGAACTGGCGGGTAAATGTTAATGTTTTTCAAGAAAGGTAAATAATCCGGACCATATGAAGCAACGATCGTCAGTCGGCAATCGGGTAACTCTCTAAAAATTTTGTGCATAAACATAGATGGACTGCCCGGGCCAAGATAGCGAGAATTTTCCGAAGTATTTTTGTCCAGGCAAACATGCCCGAAAATGACAATATTCATAACTGTATAATACAGCATGGCCAATCAATTTTTTAAATCGCGTTCCGGTAAAATCCCCTACCCGCTGTTTTTCCCAGACGCGACCAGAGCGGTAGTGCGGACATTGACATCCGAAGATTTAATTAAGACTAAAACTTCGGGAATTTTGGTTAACACTTTGCATTTATATTGGGATTTAGGCGAAAGTGTTTTGAAAAAATTTAAGGGAATCAGCAACTTTATGAATTGGCCAGGGGCAGTAATTTCCGACTCAGGCGGATTTCAGGTAATGAGTTTAGCGAAAAAAGGGTTAGGGAAAGTGACTGACGAAGGGGTGAGATTTAATTTGACGAAAAAGAAACAAGTGCTGTTGACTCCGGAATTATCAATTAAGTACCAAAGCCTTTTAAAAACTGATTTAATGGTGGTCTTGGATGATTTTACCCCGCCAGGAGTGACGAAAAAACAAGCGCGAGAAACAGTGGAGAGAACGATTGAATGGGCGAGAAGATGTAAAACAGAGTTTGCCAAAATTTATAAAAATAAAAAAGACCGACCTTATCTTATCAGCGTGGTTCACGGAGGAGATTACCTGGATTTGAGAAAAGAATGCACCGAGCGGTTAGCAAAAATTGGTTTTGACGGTTATGGTTACGGCGGTTGGCCGATGGACAGAAACGGAAAATTTAATTTAAAGGTGGCCAGCGTTATTAGGGATAACGCGCCCAAGGATTCTTTGTTGTACGGTTTGGGTGTGGGTAAGCCGGAAGATATTATCGCTTGCTACAAATTAGGCTTTAAAATCTTTGATTGTGTGATTCCGACCCGGGATGCCCGGCATGGCCGATTGTTTGTGTTTAAAAACAAAGGTTTTGATTATGAGAGTATTTATCCGCAAAAGAGCAGATATAAAACTGACAGAAAATGGGGCTATTTACACCATTTATTTAAGATTAAGGACCCAGCTGCTTGGAGGTTGGCGACGATGAATAATTTAAGCTTTTACTCTACTTTAATGGCAAAACTGCGCGAAGCTTAAGATGAAGTTTTTTGGCAAAGCGGTGGGATTCGTTGCGCAGGTATTGAAGCAATTGAAAGCCGGGATTGTCGGACTTTACCTGCAGGGAGAGAACCTGTAGGCTAATAAGGCGGTCGGGACGTTTAGCCAGACCGATGACCGGAATATTCCAGGTAAGAATTTTTTTAACGGCCTTAAGTTGATTTTTACCGCCGTCAATCAAGATTAAATTGGGGATTCCCCACTCCAAATGGCGCTGCCGGCGCGTTAAAACTTCCTGCAGCATTTTTAAGTCATTAGGAGTGTTTAAAGAACAAATTTTGAAATAACGGTATTGATCTGGGCGAGGCTGACCGTTGATAAAAACAACCATAGAGGCAGTCGGGTTTTTACCCAAAAGGTTACTGACGTCATAGGCTTCAATCCGGGTTAAAGGATAGGCCGGCGGGAGAGGGAAAATACGTTTTAACAAACGCCTTAAGTAAATAATCCGTTCGTTGGTTTTGTCTGAACTTAAAATCGGCAGGTCAAGTTTTTCGGTGATTGGCGCCGAGGATAAATTATTTATGGCTTGGATTTGATTGCGATAATCAGCGGCCGTTTCATAATCTTGCGTGCGGGCGGCGGTTTTTAACTTTTCTTTTAATTGAGTTAAAAGCAGTCTTTTTTTACCGCCAAGTAAAAGTTTCAGATGATTAATTATTTGTTGGTAATCGGAAGCAGAAATTTTACCACAACAAGCACCGGGACAAAGATGCAGGTGGTAGTAAAAGCAGGCTTTACCAGGTTTGGCGTTACAATAGGGAAAAATTCTTCTCAAGGTTTTTAAAATAAAATAGAGTTGTTTTGAAGAAGAAAATGGGCCAAAGTCGCCGCTTTTTCGGGTAACTAAAACTTTTGGAAAAGTTTCTTTAGTGATGCTGACGTAAAGTTTGGATTTGTCGTCTTTTAACAAAATGTTGTATTTAGGCTGATAAGTTTTTATGAGCTCTGCTTCCAGTAAGATTGCTTCAAATTCCGAATCTGACTGCTGAAATTTTATTTTGGTTCTTTCGGCAAGCATCTGCCTGGTTTTAGGACTACTTTGATTAATTAAAGTGTAGCTTTTTAAGCGATTGTTAAGATTTTTGGCTTTGCCAACGTAAATTACTTCCTTCTTTTTATTTAAAAACCAATAAACTCCTGGAGTTTGAGGAAACTTCATAAGATTTTTTTAAGATATTGGCCGGTGTAAGAATTTTTAATTTGAGCGATTTGCCAGGGGGTGCCGGCGGCAATAATTTTGCCGCCTAGGTCGCCGCCTTCAGGACCAAGATCAATAACCCAGTCAGCATTTTTAATAATATCCAAATTATGCTCGATAACAATGACGGTGTTTCCCTGATTGACCAGTTGTTTTAAAACCAAAAGCAGTTTGTTCAAATCTTCGAAATGCAGGCCGGTAGTCGGTTCATCAAGGAGGTAAAGAGTATGGCCGAAGCCGTGAACGGATAATTCTCTGGCCAGTTTAATCCTTTGGGCTTCCCCTCCCGAAAGCGTCGGAGCCGGCTGGCCAAGAGCAATATAACCTAAACCAACTTCCTGAAGGGTGATCAGTTTCCGGTAAAGGGGTGAATAACGAGGAAAAAATTTCAGAGCCTCATCAACAGTTAAATTTAAAACTTCGGCAATATTTTTATCCTGATATTTTACTTCCAGGGTGGAGGAATTGTAGCGACTACCATGACAAACTTCGCAAGCAATATAAACGTCGGCCATAAATTGCATGAGAATTTTGACTTGACCTTCCCCTTGGCAGGCTTCGCAGCGGCCGCCCCGAATATTAAAACTAAACCGTCCCGGCTTAAAGCCGTGAATTTTAGCATCTTTGGTTTGACTAAAAAGCGCGCGAATAAAATCAAAAGCCTTAGTGTAGGTGGCCGGGTTGCTTCTGGGTGTACGGCCGATCGGACTTTGATCAATTAAAGCGACTCGGGTAATAGTTTCATAGCCAGTAATAGATTGATAATTTTTTTTAGTTTCGTCTTTTAAAGCAGGATAAAGCGTGTCATGAATTAAAGTTGATTTCCCGGAACCGGAAATGCCGCTGACGACAATCAAATTACTTAAAGGAAATTTAACAGTAATATTTTTCAAGTTGTGTTCAGTGCAACCAACCAACTCAAGTGATAGATTGCTTTTTAATCTTGATTCGGCAACAGAAATTTTCTTTTTTCCTGAGAGATATTGTCCAGTCAGAGAGTTTTTATTGCTGATAATTTGATTACGGGTTCCAAAAGCGATAATTTCTCCGCCGTTTTTTCCGGCTTCAGGGCCGAAGTCAAAAAGATAATCGCTTTGCAACATGATTTCCCGATCGTGTTCAACAACAATAATGGAATTACCTAAATCACGCAGCTCTTTAAGGGTGTTAATTAGACGTTGATTATCCCTTTGATGCAAGCCGATCGAGGGTTCGTCCAGAACGTAAAGAACGTTGGTCAGGCCACTGCCGATTTGAGAAGCAAGCCTGATCCTTTGGCCTTCACCGCCGGCTAAAGTAGCGGCTTCCCGGCTTAGGGTTAGATAGTCTAACCCAACGGAAAGGAGAAATTTTAAGCGGGTAGCAATTTCTTTTAAAATGGCGCTGCCGATTTGCAGCTCTTTTTTGTTTAGAGAGGTGGTTGAAGACGAGCTAAGGGTGGTGATAAATTGATAAGAGTCTTTGACAGACAAATTGGTTAATTCAAAAATGTTTAATTTATCAATACTAACAGAAAGAGATTCGGGCTTTAAACGGCTGCCATGACAGCTAGGACAGATGGTTTTATTCATGTATTTGGAAAATTCCTGACGGATAAAATCGGAGCTGGTTTGGCTAAACCGCCTTTCCATGTTGGGAATGACCCCTTCGAAGGAATCATCGCCGTAAAGAACGGTTTTTTGGACTACTGAAGAGAATTGATTCCAGGGGGTGTGAAAGTCAGCTAATGGTTCTAATTTCTGATTAAGCCAACTGCCGGTAGCCAACTGCGAGGCAAAGGGAATAATGGCCCCTTCAGACAAAGTCAGATTAGGGGCAATAATTTTTTGAGGATCAATTTTTAAAAGTGTGCCTAAACCGGTGCAGACGGGGCAAGCGCCGTGTGGAGAATTGAAGGAAAAAATCCTCGGTTCCAATTCAGGCAAACTAATTTGGCAATGGGGACAAGCATAATTGGAAGAAAAAAGCTGGTCAGAAAAGCTTTTAGGTTTTTCAGGAAAAGAAAAAGAAGAATCTTTAATCTGGCTGACAATGACTAAACCATTAGAGAGTTTTAAAGAAGTTTCTAAGTCTTGAGTTAGACGGGAGTTCAATTGTTTAACTTCAGCAGAGTCTTTCAACTGGGTTTTGGAAAAAGAAATCCGGTCAATTAAAACATCAACGGAATGCCGATTGGTTTTAATTAAAATAATATCATCATCCAAATCAAAGATTTTTCCGTCAAGCCTGATTTTTTGAAAACCTTTGGATTTTAAATTTTTAAATAATTCCAAAAAACTGCCTTTTTTATCGCGGATAACCGGACTTAAAACCATATAGCGGACAACCGAACTAGTTTGAGCACTTTGAGTAATTAAATTAATCGCCATTTGGCTGATTTGATCTAAAGAAAGCTGACTGATTTCCTGACCGCATTTAGGACAATGAGGCCGGCCGATACGGGCGTATAAAAGCCTTAAATAATCGTAAATTTCCGTAATCGTTCCAACGGTGGAGCGGGGGTTGTGAGAAACGCTTTTTTGGTCAATGGCGATGGCCGGAGACAGGCCGCTAATTTGATCAACGTCCGGTTTGTCCATAATGCCTAAAAATTGCCGGGCGTAACTAGAAAGAGATTCGACATAACGACGCTGACCTTCGGCATAGATGGTATCAAAAGCCAGGGAGCTTTTACCGGAACCGGAAAGGCCGGTAAAAACCACCAGTTTATTTTTGGGGATTTTTACGTTCAGGTTTTTTAGATTATGCTGGCGGGCGCCTTTGATATAAATATAATCATCCATAAGTTATTGTTTTAGTTTTTTGATAATATCCCTGATTTGTGCGGCAACTTCAAAATCCATGTTTTTGGCACTTTGGTTCATTTTTCTGGTTAAATCTCGAACCAACTTTTCCCTATCTTCAGGGGTCAGGCCGGAAAGTGGAATTGGTTCAGGGAGAGCTGCTTTTATTTGATTGACCAGTTGTTGGCGGATTGGTTTACTGATAGATTTGGGGGTTAACTTATGTTGGAGATTATATTTTATTTGTATCTGCCGGCGGCGGTTAATTTCACTGATAGCGGTTTTCATTGATTTAGTAATCGAGTCGGCGTACATTAAAACTTGGCCGTTAATATTGCGGGAGGCCCGGCCCATAGTTTGAATTAAGGAAGCTCTACTTCTGAGAAAACCGGCTTTATCGGCGTCTAAAATAACCACCAAACTGACTTCCGGCAGATCCAGGCCTTCCCGTAAAAGATTAATGCCGACAATGGCGTCGTAATCCCCTTTTCTTAGAGCCTCCAGAATGTCGCTGCGGTCAAGAGTTTTAACGTCGCTGTGAAGATATTGGACTGATATTTTTTTCTCTTTTAAATAATTGGATAAAGCCTCGGCAGTTTTTTTGGTGAGGGTGGTGATTAGAACTCTTTCATTTTTCTTAACCCTTTTTAAAATTTCTTTAATTAAATCTTCGATTTGGCCGTTGGTTTTTCTGATCGATATGGCCGGGTCGATTAAGCCGGTCGGCCGAATAAGTTGTTCGACCACTTGGTTTCCAGATTGGCTGATTTCCCATTCCTCTGGAGTAGCGGAAGTGTAGATAACTTGGTGGACCCGATGTAAAAATTCAAGAAATTTAAGCGGCCGGTTGTCCAGGGCAGAGGGAAGCCGAAAACCGTAATCAATTAAAGTGGTTTTGCGGGATTGATCTCCACGATACATGCCCCTGATCTGAGGGATAGTCATGTGTGATTCATCAATAATTGTTAAAAACCCGTTGGTTTTGAATCGGCTGGTATTAAACTCAAAGTAATCAAGAAGGGTAAAGGGCGGGTTACCGGGACGGCGGCCGTCAAAATAACGGGAATAATTTTCGATGCCATTAACGTAACCTAAGGCTTTAATCATTTCTAAATCATGGGTGACTTTTTGTTCCAAGCGATATCCCTCGACGATTTTTCCTTGAGTCTTAAATTCTTTAAGTCTGGTTTGCAGATCAAGATTAATTTGTTTTAGCGCCTGGGTTTGAGTGACGGGATTGGTTAAATAATGCTTAGCCGGGTAAATATTGGCCCGGTAAGGGTGAGGCTTTAATTGTTTAATTAATTGAAGCGTTAATGGTTTAACGAAAGAGATTGATTCAATTTGGTTATCCAGTAAAATCAGACGGATTACTTGATCGGAATAAGCCGGCCAAATAATGAGTGATTCCCCCTTAATTTGAAAACAGCCGCGTTTAATTTCCGTGTCGTTGCGTTCATACTGCAGGTCGGTTAAGCGGGAAAATAAGGTTTGACGGTCAATTAACTGACCTTCAATTAATTCTAAAACTTTCCGGCCGTATTCTACCGGTGAGCCTAAGTTGTAAATACAGGAGACAGAAGCAACCACGATTACATCCGGGCGGCTTAATAGGTTAGCAGTAGCCGAAAGACGGAGTTTGTCGATTTCATCGTTAATGTCGGTTTCTTTTTCGATATAAGTGTCGCTGGCCGGGATATACGCTTCCGGCTGATAGTAGTCGTAATAAGAAACAAAATAGCTGACGGCATTTTGGGGAAAAAAGTCACGAAATTCCTGATAAAGCTGAGCGGCCAAAGTTTTATTGTGAGAAATAACCAGGGTGGGTTTTTGAGTTTTAACAATGACATTGGCAATCGTAAAAGTTTTGCCACTACCGGTAACTCCCAATAAAGTTTGGTGGGATTTACCTTTATTGACTCCTTGGACCAGCTTATCAATTGCTTGAGGCTGGTCTCCGGTCGGCTGAAAATCTGACTTTAGTAAAAATGGCATAACCTTATATTTTACCACGTACAAAAGAATACTTTATACGTGGCAGGCCGTTATATAATGAGTGATGGTCAAAAGGGCAGTAGTGTTTGCTAACGGTGAATTGGCGGATGTTTCCTGGCTTGCAATTAAAAAAACAGATTTATTAATTGGGGTGGACGGCGGAACAAAATATATCCGAAAGCCTGATTTGATAATCGGCGACCTAGACTCATTAAAGAAAGTGCCGAAAAATATTCCAATAATAAAATATCCCAGAGATAAAGATATGACTGATATGGAACTGGCGCTGGAATACTGTTTAAAACAGAAGATTGAGGAAGTGATTTTGGTCGGGTTTTTAGGTAGACGCTTGGACCACATGATTAGTAATTTAATGGTTTTAGCAAAATTACCAATTAAAGTATCGATTATTGAGGGAAACCAAGAAATATTTTATTGTAAAAATAAAATAGAGATTAGTGGGAAGAAGAACGATTTAATTTCTCTGATTCCCCTACTGGGAGATTGTCAGGGTGTAATGACTCAAGGTTTAAAATGGTGCCTACAAGGAGAGAACCTGCAGGTTGGGGAAAGCAGAGGGGTGAGCAATGAGATGCTGGGTAATAGATGTACTGTTGGTTTGAAACGAGGATGTTTACTAATTATTCACACCTTCAAGGATGTTCCTTGAAGGTTCTTGAAGGTTATACATCAATGAAAGAAGAAGCACTATTTTTACTTTTTAAAGAAGATTGGTGTGTGACAAAAGTAGACTATCTGCAAGACGCGCCAATTACCTCTAGAAGGCATAGCGAGTGTCCTTTATATATTGCCATTGGGAGTGATAATAAGCTGGGAATCTTTCATATTCCGGCAACAGATATTGATGCCATATTGACCTCTGGAGTTTTGGAAAAATTATCAAAAGAGGTTAAGTTAATTAGAAAAACCTGCGTTTTATCTTTTTTTGACCGATCACCGATTAAAGCGGAAAGGATTCATCTTGTGGAGAGAGAAGTGGGGATAAATCCGCAACAAACTATGGACGTTGATTTATCCAAATATGTACCGGCCGGAACTTTATTTGATCTAGAACTTAATGAAAAAGGAATTTCGGCTAATTTTTCGAATGAAAGTATTTTAATTGTGGAGTTAAAACAATTACTAGCGTAGATAATTCTTGTGAGCCGGCCGGGACTCGAACCCGGGACAAATTGCTTAAGAGGCAATTGCTCTACCGACTGAGCTACCGGCCCTTCGCTACGCTCAGGGCTGGCCTTTCTCCGCCGGTTGGCGGATCAAGGCGGAGCCCATTTTACTTAGGGTAAAGCCATTTTAACATATCTAAGGTGTTATTTCCCCAGACAGAGTTGGCCGCAGGCGGCCTGAATGTCTTCACCGAAAGATTTACGGACAGTAAAATCGACATGATTGGCTGTTAAAATTTGCCCGAAAGCTCGGAGTTTTTCCGGGGAAGACCGCTGAAATTCAAAACGCTCTTTATAAGTATGAAATTGAATTAAGTTAACGTGATAAAGGTAATTTAAGCGGCCCTGAGATTTAATTAATTTAACTAAGGCCTGAGAGTGTTCGGGAGAATCGTTAACGTTATTAAGTAATAAGTAAGCAATAAAGATTTTTCTTTTGGTAAGTTTTAAGTGCTCGGTTAAGACAGACATGACTTGCTTTAGAGGGTAAAGTTTATTAACCGGCATTAATTCGGATCGTTGATTATCAAAAGGAGAATGCAGAGAAAAAGCCAGATTAATTTGGGGAAACAGTTTGGTGAAACGCTTAATTTCCGGGATAATGCCGACAGTGGAAAGGCTGATTTTTCGGTCGCTATAGCCAAAGCAATTTTTGTCGGTAAAAATACGGATAGCGGCAAAAACGTTATCGGGGTTCATAAGAGGCTCACCCATGCCCATAAAAGTAAGGTGGCCCTGGAATTGATCATAAACTTTAAAATACAAAACCTGGTCGGTAATTTCATCGGCGGTAAGTTTTTTCCGCAAGCCCATTGTTCCGGTGGAGCAAAAGCGGCAGCCCAAGTTGCAGCCGGACTCGGAGGAAACGCAGACAAAAGGGTCTTTTTTAGTCATGACGGACTCGATTTGGGCGCCATCCCTGGTTTCCAACAGTATTTTTTTGGCGATTGCTCCCTCTGATTGTTTAATTTTTTTTAAAAATAAAACAGTGCCGAGTTTGGCCTTAAGTGTATTTCTTAAGATAAGAGGGAGATTGGACATTTTTTGGTAATCAAGAATGTTTTCCTGATAAATTGCCGTTAAAATCTGCTGTAAACGAAAAGCCGGCTGGTTTAGGTCCGCCAGAATTGATTTAATTTGGTCAAGACGGGAAAGTGTTGACATAAATAAGTGCTCCCGGCGTGAATTGAACACGCATTTTTCGTTCCGAAGACGAACGCTCTATCCGTTGAGCTACGGGAGCTAACGACTAATAGTATAAACCGTCGGGTGCTCCAGAAAAATAGCCGGCAAGTCTTCCACTAAAAACCGCTGGAAATCCTGGTAAATTTCTTTTCTTTTAGTTAAGTCAGAGATTTTGCGGCCGTCTTCCAGAAGTTTATCGATTTTTAAATCAGAATAATGAGTCACATTCGTGTCTTGAGTGGAATGCCACAAGGTATGTTGGTCCGGGTCGGGCGGGATTTCCTGGGTAATCAGTAAAACCTGGAAATCAGGTTCAATACTGGAAACAATTTTAATTTCAGTTTGGATATGCAAAACTTTTTCCCAGGAGGCGGCAATCGATTCCGCCAGATCTAGAAATGATTGACTGGTGCCCAGAGTAATTTTTAGCTGTCCGGAAATTGAGGCATCCTGAGAAAATTTAGAGTACAGGTCCTGGGCTTGCACTGGGCTAAAATCATATGGTTTGACTTTAGAATTATAGGCCCAGGAATCCGGGCTAATCGGCGATAAGGCCCGACTGTCAGCAGAGGCGGATTTATTTTCTAAGGCATAGGCTAGTGCCTGGCGGAGGTTTTTCTGTCCGAAAATCGGATTGGACAAATTAAAAATTAAGGCAACGTACTGCTGGTTATTAATTTTTTTGGTTAATTTAACCTTTGACTGCCAAGTTTTGTCTAAAGGGTTAATCAATAAATTTTCCAAGCGATCGATTTCCCCTAATCTAAATCCCAACCAGGCTGACTCCTGAGAAGGATAAAATTTATAAATTAGGTTTTGTGTAGATCCGGTTAATTCCAGCGACTTTAAATAAGGACCGGAAAAATGGACTGATTTAATAATATATTGGCCGGCACCGACAGTCTGATTCTTAAATAAAGGGCGGGAAAGAACTGTTAAAAACGGAGAATACGGTTCTTTAAGTTTAAACTCCAGGGTATAATCGTCGATTGCCTTAAATTCAATATCCGGAATATCAAAAGCAAGGTCTTTGGTTTTAATTTCTGTTCCATCTGACCAAAAATTATTCGGTTTCAGAAAAATTTTGTAGACCGTTTCATCGCTATTTATTTCCCATTTTAAGGCTAAATCGGGTTGAGGCAGCCCGGAAATATCAATTTTAGTCAAGCCCCGGCTGATTACCTGGGTAATTGCCGGCGGCAGATTGTTAAAAGTATATTGACTGACTTGGCCGATTCTGATTTGAGGCTTGAATTTGGGTAAAATTAGCGGCAAAAGATTTTTAGTAAATAAAACTAGACAGGCGCCTAAAAGGGCGGCATAGCCAATCAATTTTTTGTGTTTAAAAAAAAATGATTTTACCAACCAAAAAGGCTTGCGGAAAGAGCGCGTCAAAATCATAAATGGAAATTAAAAAGCGAAACGATGACAAAAGCGACAGCTAAAACTATGGTGGTTAAGAACACAGTCTTTTCCATGCCTCTTTTGGAATGATAGGCTTGTGATTGTCCGCCAAAAGTGCTGCTTAAACCCGTACCTTTAGCTTGTAATAAGATTAAGCCAATTAAAAGCAAGCTGATAATAATTTGTAAAATAATCAGCCAGGACATAAATTACTCCTCAATTAAAAATTTGTTTAAAAAATTAAATACCAGACTTAAGAAAAAGGAGGCCAGAATAAGAGAGACAAAAGGATTAATAAATAAGGTAGGGGTGATAAAACCAGCATAAGAGATAGAGAAGAAGGTAAAAGCGGTCACGGTCAAGTCGGGAATAATTTTGGTGGCAATCAGCAGGACAAGAACATTGGCGAGCCAGCTAAATAAACCTAAGGTCAGTAAATTAATCGGCAGGAGTAAGAGTTTAATAACTGGTTTAACCAGTTGGTTTAAAAGGCTAATGATAAAACCGGCCCAAATCAGATTTAATAAATCTTTAGGAATATTAAGGCCAGGATAAAACTTAGCTACAATAAAGAGGCTAAAAGCGGTCAATAAACTTTGACGAAGAAAATGTTTCATATCTTTGGTTTTATTATAATCTTTTTGAGAAGCAAAAAAATTGCGATGAGGAAGATCAGCCCGGATATCCAGAGTAAAAAAGTTTTATTAATAAAAGAGAGAGAGTAAATCGGTTTAATGGTCAGACTGTGTTTAATTGAGGAAAATTGTGAAGCGGCCTCTAAATTTAACACAAAATTTTGTGTCCAGGAGGAAGCAGGCAGTTCGAAAGGGATCGTGAAGTGAGATTGCGGCGGCAGGGCGGGAATTTCCCAAAAATCGACAGTCGGCTTAAGGCGGTTAGTGGTGAGCTTAACGGTTTGGTTATAAAGAGCAATATTTCCCGTATTGGTTAAGATAATTTCTCCCCTGATAGGGGTACCGGCCAAAGCATTATGTGGAAGACGAATCTGTAAAGAAGTCTCAGGTTGATGAGTCAAGGGCGAACCGAATTCCACGGAAACATCTTTGGTTTGATCAGGATTGGTTTTATAACCGCCAGCCGGAATGGGATATTGACTATCTTTCCCTAAAATAACAAAAGTGAGATGATTTAAATCAGTCCGATTAAAAAAATCGACGCCGCCAGTGGTATTGCCCCACGTGGGGTCAACGGGGATCCAAAGATTTTTTTCCCGGTCAAAATATTCCGACCAGGCATGAAGGATATCACCTTTAAGGCTTAATGGCCGTAAACCCGGATTGGTAGTATAGGCGTAGCCATTGATTGCCCGGCTGGGAATATTGGCTGCCCGGGTTAAAGCCACAAACAGATCAGTAAATTCCGTACAAATAGCGGAAGTGGGACTATCCAGGGCGTTGGCGGCACCGAACCTGGTGGTGTTGTCAGAAATTCGGCCGTAATCATAAATTAGATTGTCAACTAAATACTGGTAAATTTTTTTAGGGGTCACTAATTCTTGGGCCAGTTTGACAATTCTGGGGTTAGTGGTTTCCCAATATTTTTGGCTGGAAAGATAGTTAACGGAACTATTGAGAGTGCTCAGAAAACTATTTTTTGGCTCAAGGTAAAGTTCGGCTGAGCCGCTAGCGATAATTTTCAAGCTTTGTTTAGAAGTTAATAGATAGTTGGCCAGCCAGTTGCCGTCGCTATCGACGGTAATGTTTTCCGGCTGGGGCTCTAGAGTTTGATAAAGAACAGTTTGCCAGGCGGTATCCGGCGGCAAAGCAATGGCGGTTTTGACCGGAAAGAGATTATTATTTTGCAGGTGATAATTGAGATTAAAATTAAAATATTGGATTTGGCCAAAAGTAGCGGAAATACCTTTTTCAAACAAATCAGCGGGATTAAAACGATAGACAACGAACTGATCATTATTGGTGACACTGATAGGATTAGGGGTGATCGTGGAAACCGGGCCGAAAGCCAGAGGGACAGATAAAGTTAGCTGGTAGGTTTTTAGGTTATCCGTTTTAGTAAATTTAGGAATAGAAATTTCCCAAACATTTCCCAAACGATGGCTGAAATCAGCACTGTCAAATTTCAGGTTAAAAATTTGCGCTTTGTCTTTACCTAAAACTTTTTGAGGGAAAGAAACAGTAATATTGGTGGTTTTTGTACCGGTGATGACTTGAGGTTGAAATAACTCATCGTTATTATCAGTGACGAGGATATTGGACAATTCAGTCGAGCCGATGGTTAAAGTAAACTCTTTAGCGTAAATATTGGAAAGCTGGTTGGTTAAAGTAATGTTCAATTCGGCATGGGTCAGGCCGTCGGGCTTAACGGTGTAATTAACAATGTAGTCAGTTAAAAATTCGGTTTGGGCAAAAACAGGTTTAGATAAAAGAAAGAACAATAAAACAGTAAAAAGACGTTTAAACATTTATCTATTGTAACATGGGGCTTGACATGCGGTTTTTGTTCGGGCTAAGATGAAACAAAGATAAAACAAAGTTAAACCAAACATAATTATGCCGGTAACCCTTTATAAACGCCAAAAACAATTGGTTGATTTTATTGCTCAGTACATTCAAGGCCACGGTCACTCCCCGACTCTCCAAGAAATTGCCGATTCAATGAATTTATCTTCTCTGGCAACGGTCCATGAACATATTGCCACTTTAGCCAGAAAAGGAATTTTGAAAAAATACGAAGGTTCTGTTAGAGGTTTGGAGATTATTGACCCCAGATATAATAATGTTGGGGCGGGGCTAAGCTTGCCGATTTTAGGCTATATCGCCGCCGGCAAGCCAATTGAACCCTACACAGATCCGAATGCTTCTTACAGCGTGGCACCGACCATGGTTTCTGGTAAAAAGCGCTCGTTTGTGTTGCAAGTCAGGGGCGATTCGATGGTGGATGAGGGAATTTTGGACGGTGACTATGTGGTGATTGAAGAAGAGCAGGAAGCGAAAAACGGGGAAATCGTGGTTGCACTTTTGGAAAACGGTTTGGCGACGCTGAAAAGATTTTTCAAAGAAGCGACCAGGATCAGATTAGAGCCGGCTAATTCGACGATGAGCCCGATTTATGCCACTAATGTCCGGATTCAGGGTAAGGTTGTGGGGGTGATCAGGCGGTTTAACCAGGCTAACTGATTTTTGAACGGTAGCGTTTGTTCTTGCTTAATTTGTGGTAGACATAGAAAGCGACGGCAAAAACTCCCAAGGCAAAAATAACAACGTCAAACTTGTGAAAATATTGGCCTAAAGAATGCCAATTTTGACCTAAAACCTTTCCCAGATAAGTTAAGGGGAGACTCCAAATAAATGTGCCTAAGAAGGCAAAGAAAGCAAATTTTTTAACATTCATCCGGCTCATGCCGGCCGGTAAAGAGATAAAAGTGCGGACGACCGGTAAAAGCCGGCTGGTAAAGGTAACTAATTGACCGTGTTGGTTAAACCAATGTTCAGCCTCATCCAGTTCGTATTCAAAAATCAGCAGAAATTTACCGTATTTTTTAATCAGCCGGCGGACAAATTTCTCGCCGCCATAATATCCAAGAGAGTATGACAGCAAAGAGCCGAGAGTGCCGCCCAAGCTGCCGGCGATAACCGTTCCTAAAAAAGTAAAGCGGCCGGAGGCGACCAAAAAGCCGGAGAAGGGCATAATAATTTCCGAAGGTAAGGGAATGTTGGCTGACTCGATAGCCATCGCCAAAGAAATGCCTAAATAACCAAGGTGATTAATAATTCCCATGGCAAAATTACCTAAGAAACCAATCAGGGATTCAATCATAAAGGGAAACTAAAGTTTGGTGTTTTAATATAGGAAAATGTTGATGAAATGCCGGTTTGTTTGTTTCATAAAAAATCCCAATTGGTAGTTTGGCCGTTTCCAAGCTTTTTGCCAAGGCTGAATTAAAATCAGCCGGGTCGTGCTTGGTTTTATGTAAATCGTAGATATGCTCACGATACCAGCTGTAGGGGCGGGTTTTATTAAAAGTTGGGCAGGGTTGAAGCACATCAACAAAGCTGAAGCCAATATGTTTAGTGGCAGCAACCAAAAGTTTAGTCAAATGAGAGATGTTGCCAGCAAAGCCGCGGCCAACAAAGGTGGCGTGATTGACTAAAGCGTTAGCAATAGGGTTAAAAGCGGCCTCGATCGCCCCTCGGGGGGTGCTCGGGGTAACAGTGCCCTGAGGGGTGGTGGGAGATTTTTGACCGGTGGTGAGGCTGTACAGAAAATTATCGTGGCTGATGACCACCAAATCATGGTTGGCACGGCAGGCTTCGATAAAATGGCCGATACCTTCACCAAAACAACCACCGTCGCCGATGACGGAAAAAACCTTCAAATCATAATTGGCTAGTTTAATACCGGCAGCCACGGGAATCGCCCGGCCGTGCAGGCCGTGGAATCCCTTAACGTTAAGAAAGTCTGCCATATTACCGGAACAACCGACGTCATAAGTAAAAACAGCGTCGTTTAAAGTGAGATTAAGTTCGTCAAGGGCAGTCTTAATAGCGCCAAAAATGGCGTAATTGCCGCAACCCGGACACCACGTTGGCGTAACTTTGGTTGTTCTTTGTAAGTTTGATGTCATAATTTTCAATTTTCAACCTGCCTGACGGCAAGGCAGGTTTTCAATTTTGCAATAATTTCTTCTGGGTAAAATGGCCGGCCGTCATATTTAAGGATTTTATCTTTAATGATTATGCCGGTTTCCTGGGCAATCAGTTTTGCTAATTGGGCAGTGGAGTTAGATTCAAGACAAATCAAGTGTCTAGTTTTATCAATTAATTTAAGGAAAGCGTTTTTGGGAAACGGCCAAACCCAAGAAAAGTGAAGAAAATTAACGTCAGGTAAATCTTTCAGAGCGGCTAGAATCGGCCCCTTATTAGAACCCCAGGAAATCAGAGTGGTTTTGGCTTTTTTCGGGCCAAATAGTTGAGGCGCAATCAGATCAGAACTAAGCAAAATAGTATCGATTTTTTTCATCCGGCGATTAACCTGTTTGGTTCTCTCACTTGATTCTTCAGTGGAAAAGCCGGAATCGTCATGCTCATAACTATTGGTTAATAAAGCCGGTTGATGGGGGTAGCGAGTAATGTTTTTTTTAACTGGGAAAGCAGGGGTGGTGTAATAAGACTCCCCTAAATTTTTATCGGTTAAAATAATTACGGGTAGGCGATATTTTTCGGTTAAATTTTGGGCCAAACTGGTTAATAAGAAAGCTTCTTCACAGTCGCCGGGAGCTAAGACAATTCGGGGAAACTCATCTTGACCGGCATTGATGGCAAATAAAAGATCGCCTTGCCCGCTCCAAGTCGGCATGCCAGTAGCCGGACCGGGACGCATGCCTAAAACGATAACCACCGGGGTTTCAGTAATACCGCTTAAGCTCAAACCTTCGGTCATGAGAGAAAAACCGCCACCGGAGGTAGCGACCATTGACCGAACACCGGCATAAGAGGTGCCGATGGCCATATTAATGACGCCGATTTCATCTTCGGCATGGTGGACGATAATTTTAAATTCGTCGGCTTTGGCAGCTAAAAAATGCAGGATAGAAGTGACCGGGGTCATCGGATAAGCGCTATAAAATTTCAGGCCGCCGTTAACAGCGCCTAAAGCCAGAGCTTCGTTGCCGTTGACTAAGATTTGGTTTTTTAAAGGAGGCAGTTTAAGGGGTTTAATTGGTTTTTGGCAGGATTTATAGCCTGTTTCAGCCGCCCGCAAATTTAAGGCGATTACTTCTGAAGGTTTTTTGGCAAAAGCGGCTTTAATGACGTCATCTAAAATTTCTAAACTTAAGCCTAATTTGGCACAAGATAAACCTAAGGCAAAGATATTTTTTGGTTGGACCAAAGATTGGTCTTTTAAGGAAATCTCAAGGTCAAACTTTGATTGGGGACTGTAAACAGGTTCGGTTGAGGCCAAAACCTGAAAAGTGTTTAAGCCGCCGCGAATAAGCGAAGGGTATTCGGTGTATGCGTGAACGTAATAACCTGTCTTAAAAGCTGCCTGGGCAAAGATTAAACCGGCGACCTTAATGCCTTCCCCCGCTGCTCCAGTAATTTTCCAGTTAAAGCCTGTCATGATAGAATCATTTTACCATATGAGTGCGCTTTACATTGTGTCAACGCCGATAGGCAACCGGCAGGATATTACTTTAAGAGCCATTGAAGTTTTAGATCAGGTCAATTATCTTTTGTGCGAAGATACCCGGAAAACCAAACTATTGCTCGATTTTTATCATATTAAAAAATCGCCGATGTTAATTAGTTTTTATGAGCCGGTGGAAGAACAGAAAATCCCTCAAATAATTGGGTGGTTGAGAGAGGGGAAAAATGTCGGACTGGTGACAAATGCCGGGACTCCCCTACTCTCTGACCCCGGATTTAAGCTGGTCAGAGCGTGTGTGAAGGAGAATATTCAGGTAATTCCAATCCCCGGGGCGTCGGCCCTATTGGCGGCCTTGGTGGTAAGCGGTTTGCCAACCGATAAATTTATGTTTTTAGGTTTTTTACCCAAGAAATCAGGGAAGAAAGAAAGATTATTAAATAATGTTGTCGAGATTTTAAAAATTCAAACTCAGACAGTAATTTTGTACGAGTCTCCTTTTCGGATAATTAAGACTTTGGAATTGCTACAGAAATTAATGCCGGAAAGCCAGGTGGTTATCTGCCGCGAATTGACCAAAAAATTTGAAGGAGTGATCAGAGGAAAACCAGAAGAACTTATCAAAAAATTGAATCAGGGCAAAGTTAAAGGTGAAGTGGTGATTTTGATATCGACGATGTCCAGATGATGGGGGCTGATAATGGCCGGGTTGATATCGATAGTTTGAATTTGGGGATAATCGGACACTAATTGGGAAAGATTTAGAATTAATTTAATCACTGGTTTTAAGTCAATAGGGGGTAATCCCCGAGCGCCCAGTAAAATCTGGCCAAGTTTGGTTTGCTTGATCAAATTAAGAATAATGGTTTGGTTAGTGGGTAAAAATGTCCGAACAATATCCTGGTAAAGCTCGGTATAAATACCGCCGGAACCAAAAGTCAGCAAGGCCGGGTAGCCGGGTTGGCGATTCATTCCGATAAATAGTTCATGACCTTCACTAATCTGCGGCTGGGCTAAAATGCCGGTAAAGGTGTGACTTATTTTTTTGAAAGCAGTTTTAACGGCGGTTAAAGATTTTAAATTAAGATAAATAGCTTTATTTTCAGTGCGGTGATAGCCCGCGGATGAATCAGTTTTTAAAACAATCGGAAAACCCAACTCTTGAGTTAAGTAAATTAAATTATCAGGTTTTGCCGAAACCGTTTTGATAAGAGGCAAATAATAGATTTTGGCTAATTGGCTGATCTGGTGCCAAGAAAGCTGGCCTGAAGGGAGAGAGATTTTTTGGCGGTTAACTGTTTTGAAAGAGCGGACAGGGTAAAGCGGACGATGATTCCGATGATGCCAATAAGAAAATAACAGGCTTAAATATTTGACGGCGGATTGGGGAAAATCAATGGTGGCAATTTTATTCTGACGAAGAATTTCCTTGGCGGCATCATTAATCCGGCCGCCTAAAAGAGAAACGACCACCGGTTTTTTAACATGTTTAAATTTATCGACCACAGTCTGGCAGGTTAACTCCAGCTGTGTGCCAGCCTGAGGTGTCAAGATAATTAAAAAAGCATCTTTAATATGATCCTTAATGACTTGATTAAAAGCGGCCACAAAACGATCAGTGAGGGCGTCGCCGAAAACATCTAAGGGTTGAATAACATCTAAGTTAAACTGACTGGCACTGTCAGTGGCCAAAATCCCCGGCCCACCGGCATTAGTGACAATTGCTAAGTCGTTATCGGTTAAAGGCGGCTCAAGAGAGAAAATTTCCAAGAGATCGGCAAATTCTTCCAGAGTATCTACCTGCAAACAACCGGCCTGTTCAAGCAAAGTGTTAACAATTTTGCGATCAGGACTGAGAGCGGCAGTGTGACTTTGAGCGGCGACTTTGCCTTTGGTGGTCAGGCCGCCGAAAATAACCACAATGGGTTTAATCCGGCTAACCCGGCTGGCAATTTTTAAAAATTCCGCTGGGTCGGCAAAAGACTCAAGATATAAACCGATAACTTTAGTGTTTTTATCAGTTGATAGGTAGGAAAGCAGGCCATTTTCGGTGATGCCAATCCGGTTGCCTAAACTCGCGAATTTGGAAAAACCCAGATGCTCGGTTTTAGCCCAATCAAATAAGAAGGAACCAATAGCGCCGGATTGAGTCACTAAACTGATGTTTCCAGCCGGCGGGGCGGTTTTAGCAAAGGTCAGGTCTAAACCTGCCTGAGGATGGGCATAACCCAGGCAGTTCGGGCCTAAAACTTCCAGGGAAGAGTTGGCTATTTTCGCCTTAATTTCGCCTTCAAGGAGAGAACCTGCAGGGCCGATTTCCGAAAATCCGGAAGAAATAATAATCACGGAATTAACTTTTTTATTAAGACAGTTTGAGATTACTAGTGGAATAAAAGCGGCGGGAATGACGATGACGACTTGATCAACAGAATCAGGAATGGCTGTAACTGAAGCAAAGCAAGGACGGTTAAGCACGTGCTTGTATTTGGGATTAACCGGGTAAACCGGACGAGAATAATTCAATAATTTAGAAAAAATTTGGTAACCGAGTTTGGATTTATTAGGAGAAGCGCCGACAACCGCGATTGATCGAGGAGAAAATAGATTCATAGTAAGGTCTTGCCGGTCATTGATTCAGGTTTAGGCAGATGTAATATTTTTAAAACAGTCGGCGCCACGTCAGCCAAAATTCCTAGACCAGTGCTACTCGTCTGAACTGGCCAATTATTGCTGACAGCGATAAACGGGACAGGATTGGCAGAATGTTCGGTGTCGACAGCGCCGGTTTGCAGATTAATTAATTCTTCAGCATTACCGTGGTCGGCGGTAATTAAGGCGGTACCATTTAAGGATAAAATAGTGGGAATAGTTTGACTTAAAAATAAATCGACGGCTTCACAGGCTTTGATGGTGGCGGCCAGGCTGCCGGTGTGGGCGACCATATCCGGGCAAGCAAGGTTAATTGCGATAAACGAGTATTGTTTTTCTTTTAATTTGTTATTAAGAATTTGCGTTAATTTGGGTGTGGACATTTCCGGTTGTAAATCATAAGTGGCGATCTTAGGAGAAGGAGTAATTTCCCAATCTTCGCCGCTAAACGGTTGTTCCCTTAGGCCGTTGAAATAGTAAGTCACGAATCTTTCTTTTTCCGTCTCGGCAATCTTAAGCTGGGTTAAATTAGCTTCGCTTAAGATGCGGGAGAGCGGTAGATCTACATGCATTGGTTTGAAGGCCACCTGAACGGGTAAACCTGATTGATATTCAGTCATAGTCGAGAAAAATAGATTCTTTAAAAACAGATGGCGCTTAAACGGCGGAGAAACTGAGGCTTTTTGCGGTAAGTGGCTATGAAGGTATTTATCGGACAGGGGATCAAATGCCAGTTCGTTGGCTTTTGCCTCAAAATCCGGTAAAACAAAAGCTTTAGTGAGCTGACGCGGCCGGTCAACCCGAAAATTATAAAAAATAACGGCGTCGTTGTCCTTGATTAAAGATAGTGGTGTCCCGCTCCCATCAGTAATAATCGTTGGCTCGATAAATTCATCGCTTTTACCACTAGCATAGGAGTTTTCGACTGCCTGAGAAGGAGTGAGGACTTTTTTACCAACGCCTTCGGTTAAGCACAAATAGGCTTTTTCTGTCCTGTCCCAGCGAAAATCACGGTCCATGGCATAATAGCGGCCGGTGACGGAAGCAATTTTGCCAATCCCCATTTCTTTCAAGTGCTGTTCAATTTGAGCGAGGTAAATTTGTGAGGTAGTTGGCGGAGAGTCCCGGCCGTCGGTAAAAAGATGCAGAGAAAGCTTGGAGATATTCTGCAATTTAGCTAATTTAATCAAAGCAAACAAGTGTTCGTTATTGGCGTGAACCCCGCCGGAGCCAACTAAGCCTAACAGATGAAGATAACTATGGTTAGTCTTGGCATAAGTAATTGTTTTTAAAAGCGTTTCATTCTGGAAAAAACTGCCGTCGGCAATGGCGGTATTAATCCGAGGCAGGTCCTGAAAAACGATTTGTCCGGCGCCCAAATTGATATGGCCAACTTCGGTATTACCGTCATCTCCATGAGGTAAACCGACGGCCTCCCCTGAGGCAATTAACTGAGTTGATGGATAGGCATGAAGAAGTTTATTGAAATAAGGAATTTGGGCTTGGGTAATGGCATTGCCTGGACTAGGCGGAGCAATCCCCCAACCGTCCATGATTATTAAAACCACCGGGTTATAATTGTTCATTGGCAATTTCCAGTAAACGATTATATTTAGCAATTCTTTCCCCGCGGGAAGGAGCGCCAAACTTAGTGTAGTCGGCACCTAAACCAACAGCCAGGTCGGCAATAAAGGTATCATTAGTTTCTCCGGAACGATGGGAGACAATAATTTTCCATTGATTTTCCCGGCAATATTTCACCACCTCAACTGTTTCGGAAACGGTACCGATTTGGTTGGGTTTAACTAAGATGGCGTTACAAGCCTTTAAATTAATGGCTTTTTTAACCCGTTCTTTATTGGTAGTTAATAAATCATCTCCAACTATAAGAGTTGTTTCCCCTAACTCTTCAGTTAATTTAGTCCAACCTTCCCAGTCATCCTGAAACAGGGCATCTTCCAAGAAGAATAAACGATACTCGCGGTTAAGTTCAAGATAATAAGTAATTAATTCGAGGCGATTAAAAGACTGAGCCCGATCTTTAATCTGATAGTGATTATTGTGAAAAAAATAGCCAGCGGAAACATCCAGACCTAAAAAAACATCCTGAGTAAATTTATAAGGCGTCAGCTTAATGGCTTCCAGAATGACCTGTAAGGCATCAAGATTGGTAAATAAGTTGGGAGCATAGCCACCTTCATCGCCAACACTGTGAATCGCCTGACGCTGAATCAAGACTTTTTTGAGATTTTTGTAAATGTCGATGCCAATTTGCAAGGCTTCGTGATAGGCAAAACGGTTAGAGGGAATTATATGGAATTCCTGGAAATCAAGGTTGCCGGCACCATGAGCGCCGCCATTAATAATATTAAAAGTCGGAGTCGGCAAATGTTTAAAATCTTTAACTAAGCCGTACTTTTGAGATAAATAAAGATAAACAGGCAGATTGTAAGCGGCAGCAGCGGCCTTGAGGCAAGCAATCGAGACGGAAAGTAAAGCATTGCCTCCCAACCGGCTTTTATTGGTGGTACCGTCAAGTTCAATTAAAAGTTGATCAATTTTGGTTTGATAACTGGGGTCAAGACCGATAATTTTGGGAGCAATAATTATATTGACATTGGCCACGGCTTTTAAAACGCCCAAACCAGAAAAACGCGATAAATCATTATCCCTTAACTCAAGGGCTTCATATTTGCTGACAGAAGCTCCGGAAGGAATGCTGGCAGTACCGAGTTGCCCGGTATCCAGTTTGATACAGGTTTGAATAGTTGGATTACCTCGGGAATCAAGAATTTCCGAGGCTTTAACGCTAATGATTTTAGCCATGGATTAATTTCTTTTCAGCCTGATAAATAAGATTACGGGTTTGATCAATCATATCCGGAGAAACAGAAACGCTGGTAATCCCCCATTTGACTAACTTTTCGGTTAAGTCCGGGTAAATTGACGGCGCTTGGCCGCAAATTGAACAGCTAACCCGATTGGTTTTACAGGTGGTGATAATTTTTTCCAGAGATTTTAATACGGCCGGATTGAGTTCATCATACTCAGAGGCAACTTCGCTGTTATCCCGATCAACGCCTAAAGTCAGCATGGTGAGATCGTTGGAGCCAATGGAAATGCCGTCAAGACCGACGTCAAGAAAATCTTCCAATAAAATGACATTGCTGGGAATTTCTGCCATCATCCACAGTTGGAAGGAGGGGGAACGGACTAGACCGTGAGCACTGACAATTTTTTTGACGGAGATAAGCTCTTGAACTGTACGAACGAAAGGAATCATTAACCAAAGGTTTTTAAAGTCGTGGTGATTACGGGCTATTGTTAAAGCTTTTAATTCCAGATCAAAAACCTTTTGATCATGGATATAACGAAAAGCTCCCCGGTAGCCGATCATGGGGTTAAATTCTGTCGGTTCGTAGGCTTTGCCGCCAATCAAATTAGAATACTCGTTAGTTTTAAAATCAGTGGCCCGATAAACTACGGGACGGGGATAAAAAGCTTTGGCAAATTTAGTTAAACCATCGACTAAACTGGAAATAAATTTATCTGTTTTGCCGTCAGCGATTAATTTTTTAGGATGGATGCCGATTTGGGCAATCATAAATTCCGCCCGAAGTAAGCCAACGCCGTCGACATTTTTCTGAGCGGTAGCGGCAGCTAAATCCGGTTCGCCGAGGTTAACATAAACCTTGGTAGCGGTAGGAAAAAAGTCAGCCACAAATTTTTTCGGATTAGGAGCAAGTGGTTTTTTAGGTGAAGCCAATTTAATTTTAGAAGGAGTTAGATGGCCGCCGGAGAAAATTTGGCCGGTTATACCATTGACAGTAATGACTTTTCCAGAAGTCAAAATTTTAGTGGCAGTACCGGTACCAACGATACAAGGAATACCTAGCTCCCTCGAAACTATAGCCGCATGGGAAGTTTGACCGCCTTTGTTTGTAACAATGGCGGCGGCTTTTTTCATGGCCGGGACAAAGTCCGGTGTAGTCATGTCAGTAACCAAAATTTCCTGGGGTTTAAGTTGATTAATTTCCCGGGCGGAGGACAGAATTCTAACAAAGCCGGAAACAATCCCTGGACTAGCAGACTCACCTTTCAAGATTAATTTTCCGGTAATGGTAGGGGAATTTTTGGAGACAAGTTCTTCCTGAATGGTGGTGATCGGGCGGGACTGAACAAGATAACATTTATTTTTTTCAAAAGCCCACTCAACATCCTGAGGAAAGAAGTAGTGCTGCTGGATTTTATGACCGAGCTTAGCCAGAGTAATGATTTGCTGATCAGTTAGTTTTGGCCGAGAAATATTTTTCTTATTAATTTTTACTTCCTGATTTTTGTTGTTAACTAAAATTAACTGTTTGGTTTGCGGATTGACTTGTTTTTGTAAAATTTTCCAGGAAAGTTTTTGCACTAAATAATGGTCGGGGGTGTAGATTCCCTGAACTATCTGTTCCCCCAACCCCCAAATAGCCTCGATAACAATTTGATTTTTGTCGTTACTAATCGGGTTAACGGTGAACATAATGCCAGAAATCTTACTCTCGACCATTTTTTGAACCGGAACAGCCACGCCGACATTAAAATGACCATAACCTTTTTCTTCGCGGTAGAAAATCGCTCTGGGTTCAAATAAAGAGGCCCAACAGCGACGGACGTTCTGAACAACATTGGCTTCACCTTTAATGTTTAAAAAGGTTTCCTGTTGACCGGCAAAAGAAGCATCAGGTAAGTCTTCGGCAGTGGCCGAGGACCGGACGGCAACGAGGCTTTGAGAAAAACCATGGCCCAGGCTTAAATATTTTTTGATTATCGGCAGAGAAATTTCTTCAGGAATGGGAGAATTAAGAATTAATTTTTTGATTTGGGCAGAAACTGAGTTTAAAGATTTAATATTTTTAAGATCGTGGTCAGCCAAAATCGCTTTAATTTTTGGAACCAATTTATTTATTTTCAAAACATGAAAGTAAGCCGCGGCCGTCACGATAAAACCAGGCGGGACAGAAAAACCAGCTTGGGTTAATTCACCTAGGTTGGCCCCCTTACCGCCGACAATAGCAACATCTTCTTTACAGACTTCGTGAAACGAAACAACAAATGGCAGGTCTTTGGACATTAATCAAGGATAGCAGAAAAGATATTTTTTTTCTACACCTGCAGGGAGAGAACCTGTAGGTGTATACTAAAATATGTGCCCGCCAAAAATGTAATAAAAGAGTATGAGAGGAATGCTTATTACCATCTGTATAATCGCGGAGTAGCTAAAACCGCAATTTTTTTGGATAATCAGGACTATAAAACCTTTCTTTATTACTTAAAACTTTACTTGAGTTTTCCTGATAAAGAAGCTGCCTTAACTAAAATTCCCCCATCAAGGAAACTAAGAAATTACGCTGGTCAAATAAATTTGATTTGTTATTGCCTAATGCCCAATCATTTTCACCTACTAGTCTTTCAAAAGGATCCGCAGACAATAAATTTTTTTATGAAATCTTTAGGAACAAAATACTCAATGTATTTTAATAAGAAATATAAGCGCGTCGGTTCATTATTTCAAGGACCTTATAAGGCGGTGGAAATCACTAGTGAAAATCAGTTATTATATTTATCAAAGTATATTCATCGCAACCCTATAGGTCTTACAAGGAGAGAACCTGTAGGCTATAAATACTCCAGCTATACGAATTATTTAGGACTAATAAATCAGGTTTGGGTAAAACCGCTGGATTTTATCGGCAAAGATTATAAAAGCTTCGTGGAAGAAATTGATGAGAGGGATAGTTTCTTTACTAAAAACATTATTCTTGAGGATGATTGAAGATCGACCTACAGGGAGAGAACCTGTAGGTCGGATTAGTTCTCTACTTCTCTAATTGTTTCTTGAAGTAGTCAACCCAAGGGATCGAGGCCGGATTAATTCCATAAAGCTGAGACAAGTAGTAGGTGGCAAAACCGGATAAAGTAAAGGCTTCCAAGACCTGAGTCAATTTTGACGGGCCGGTCAGATTAATTGAGGCAGTAGCAATTGACTGTTGCTTAACGACATCCTGAGTTAAAGCAAAACGTTTCTGAATCCTAGGAGTATAAAATTTTGAATTAATAAAGATAAATAGGGCGGTTTTTTTAAGACTGGCCGGATATTTCAGCCCTTCCATTAAATGATGATTTAGTTCGGAAATATACCGATAGTCAGAAATCATTTTGGCATTTTCGTTAATTTGATTGGCAAAGCCATTACCAAAACCTTTTAAGAATTCGGCAGTAATGATAAATGGATGCCTGTCTTTTAAAAGCGGGGCTAATTTTTGGGCTTGACTGACTAATCGATCGGCTTGTTGACGGATAAAATTAATGGCGGCCATAATCTCTGCCTCATCAATCTTTAACAACCCCAAAGAATGCAATAAACCCATGTGGCCAAATAACAAGTAACCAGCGCCGATGCGCGGTTGGCCGCAAGGGTTAAATTTTTGGGGATTAAAAATATAGCCGGGAACGTCAATTATTTTTCGGCTGCTGATTTGAATAATCTGGGCGCTTTTTTTTACAGCCTCCTGAGCGCAGCTAATAACTTCTTCAGTGGTACCGGAATAAGAAGATAAAATTACCAAAGTATCAGCATTAGCGTAAGCGGGTAAAGTATAATCCTCCACAATTTCATAAGGCAGAGTAATCCGGTCACGGAAAAGCTCTTTGACAGTTTTAGGGGTAAAGCGGGAACCACCCATGCCGCAAACAACTATATTTTTAACGCTTTGGTATTTTGGGGGGAATTTAATTTTGGAACTTTCCTGCCAAGCCTCAAAACACTGCTCGGGAAAAAATTTAAGGGATCCGAAAACATTTAAAGGATCAAGGTTCATAATTTTCTTTTACCTCCATTACTTTCAATAAATTTAACTAATTCAGCGGTTTTTTGCGATAGAATTGTTTGATTATCCGCCTCTAAATTAAGCCGTAACAGCGATTCGGTGTTGGAGGCGCGAATATTGGCCCACCAGGAATCAAACCAAAAAGTAACACCGTCCAGCCAGTCTATTGATTTAGCCAAAGGCTGATAATGAAGTTCCAATTGTTTTAAAACCGCTTGTTTGTCGGTGACCATAAAATTAATCTCTCCGGAAGCGGGATACTGGTCGTATTGTTTGACTAATTGAGAGAGAGGGATATTTTTTTGGGAGATTAGTTCCAGGACCAGTAAGGCGGCAATAATAGCGGAATCAGCAAAAAAGTTGTCCCGGAAATAATAATGGCCAGAGTGTTCACCGCAGAATAGGCCGTTGTACTGACGCATCGCTTCTTTAATGAGAGTGTGGCCGACCCGAACACGGATAGCTTTTCCCTGATATTTTTTAATAATTTCCGGTACTACCCGGCCGACAATGGCGTTATAAAGCACGGTGTCTTTAGGACTTTTTTGGAGTAAATTTTCAGCAATAATGGCAGACATAATTGTCCCGGATAAAATCCGGCCGGTTTCGTCAACCAGAACCACCCGGTCACCATCACCGTCAAAAGCCATGCCGACATCCGCCCCAACTTCTTTAACTTTAGTAATGGTAGTTTGCATGTTTTTTTCCTCACTGGGGCTGGGAATGTGGTGCGGAAAACTACCATCCAAATCATAGTAAATTTCGGTGACCTGCCAGGGTAATTTTTTGCTAAAAGCCGGCATAAAGTAGCCCGCCATACCGTTACCGGCATCAACGACCACTTTAAACGGCTTCATTTTACCAAGACCAACAAATTTTAGAACGTGGTCAACCCAGCCGGACAAAATATTCCTTTGGGTTAAGGTGCCCGGTTTAATATTTTTAATAATTAAATCCTGCTCAGAGACGGCTAAATCCCGGATTTGATAAATACCGCTGTCGCCGCTAACGGCAATGGCGCCTTGTTTGACAATTTTCAGGCCGTTATATTCCGGCGGATTATGGGAAGCGCTGATGGTAATTGCCAAATCTTCAGAGCAGGTCGCACTGGCATAATAAAGCATGTCCGTGGCAATCAATCCTAAGTCAACCACATTAACGCCCAGCTCTAAAAATCCATTGATAAAAGCCTGGTGTAGTTGAGGGGAAGTTAAGCGCATGTCCCGGCCAATCTGGACTGATTTAGGTTTAAAATAAGCGGTGATTGCTTGAGCGATTCGTTTGATCCCGGCTTCATCTAGTTGTGAGGGAACTAGCGCCCGAATATCGTAATCTTTAAAAATAGACGGGTCGAGGGTCATTTAATTATTCTAAAGACCGGCTAACAAAAGGTCAAGCTGAGCGGTTAAACTTAAGTCAGTTTGGCCGGATTTAATTGACCAATCGATTTCCAGCAGCCGGCGGTGGAGTTTGAGCCATTTAGTGTCAGGGTTTCTTTGAATTAATTGAGCAATCCGGCGGTGTAAAAGGTAAAACACCAGCTCCACCGGCTCTGTCTTGATAGTGGCGTGAAAATCTTTAAGAGTAAGAGAGTTTAAAAACTGAAAAACAATTTTTGGCAGTCTGAATTCTTTTAAAACAAATCCCAACTGAATCAATTTTTTACAAGTGACGGCCGACAAAGATTTTTTCTCCCAAATAAAAACGTTTTGCTTAATATTTTTAGATAAAATTGTCAAAAAATTATCTTTAGGTAAATGATTGATAACTACTCCCCGATCAGATCCGAACAGGGAAGACGATTCCAAAATTTGAGTTAAAGATTCGGGCGTTAAATCAGCCGCCTCCAAGCGGACAAAATCTTTGGCAGAATCATTTAAAAATTGCCGGCTTTGGACAGTATTATCACCGTGAATGACAGTAATCATGCCACAACCTTTCTACACTTCTATTATTAACAAAATGTGATCGTTTTGTCCCGTGCGGGATTAAACTGCCGGAAAAGTTTTTAGGAATGTGCAGTAATTCATGAATCAATACTTTTAGCTGATCATTGGCTGATAAATGATCAAATTTCTCGGCTAAGATTTCAATACAATAGTGTGGCTTTAAGCGTAGGGCGATCTGCCAAATCCTAGGAAAAGCCCAGATTCTGGCCCGGGCGCGGCTGGAAGAACCGTGACTGCGAAAGCAAACGATTGAATTTACATCCAGATAATCAAGAGAAAGTTTTTTCACCAATTGTTTAACTTTGGTTTGAATATCCGGAGCTAATAAAAACTCCATAATTTATTCCTGAACCGGGGCACGGTAGTGATGACGTTTTTGAGCGACTTTTAATTCTAAAACCGCTTTTCTTAAGTCGGACTCGGCCAAAACAAACTGTTCGTGGGATAGTTTTTCCCTTAAAGCTTCTTCGGCTTTTCTTTTAGCGGCTTCGACCTGAGCAATATCAATCTCCTCCGCTCTGACAGCGGAGTCAGCCATGACACTGACTTGGTCATCATGAACATCTAGCAGGCCGCCAGAGACGGCTAACATATTCATAGACGGGCCTTTAAATATATATAGTTCGCCGGCTTGAAGTTTGGTTAATAAACCAATGTGGCCGGGAAGAATGCCGATTTGGCCGTCATAACCGGGAGCAAGAATTAAATCAACCTCATCATTTAAGATTCTTTTTTCCTGAGTAATAATTTCCAGATGCAGTTTTTTTAAGGCCATAAAAGATTAAAGTTTTTTGGCATTAGCCACGGCTTCATCAATCGTCCCAATCATGTAAAAGGCCTGTTCCGGCAGGCTGTCGTACTTGCCTGCCAAAATTTCTTTAAAACCGCGGATGGTTTCGTCAATCTTAACATAACGACCGGGAATGCCGGAAAACTGCTCGGCCACAAAGAATGGCTGGGTTAGAAAACGCTGAATTTTTCTGGCCCGGGATACGGTTAGCTTATCTTCGTCGGAAAGTTCGTCGATACCCAGAATGGCAATAATATCCTGCAGGTCTTTGTAACGCTGGAGGACTTTTTGAACGCTGCGGGCCACCCGGTAATGTTCCTCGCCAACGGCTTGGGGAGTTAAAATTTTAGAAGCAGAAGATAAGGGGTCGACGGCCGGATAAAGGGCCTGTTCAGATAAAGACCGCTCAAGAGAAATACTGGAATCAAGATGGCTAAAGGTGGTCACCGGAGCCGGATCAGTGTAGTCATCAGCGGGGACGTAAACGGCCTGAAAGGAAGTAATTGAGCCTCGTTTGGTGGAAGTAATTCTTTCCTGCAGAGCGGCCATCTCCGAAGCTAAAGTCGGCTGATAACCGACGGCGGAAGGAATCCGGCCTAAGAGAGCAGAAACTTCGCTGCCGGCTTGGGAAAAACGAAAGATATTGTCAATAAATAACAAGACATCTTCACTTTTTTCATCGCGGAAATATTCGGCAAAAGTCAAAGCGGTTAAAGCGACGCGTAAACGGGCGCCGGGTGGTTCATTCATCTGACCAAAAATCATCACCGTGTTTTTTAATACCCCTGATTCTTTCATTTCGCTATACAAATCATTGCCTTCCCGGGTTCTTTCGCCGACGCCGGCAAAAACAGAGTGACCGGAATGCTCTTCAGCAATGTTTCTGATCAATTCCTGAATAATGACGGTTTTACCAACACCGGCGCCGCCAAAAGCGGCCACCTTGCCGCCCTTAGCAAAAGGACAAATTAAATCAATTACCTTAATTCCGGTTTCCAGCATTTGGGGATTGGGTTCAATATCAGTGAACTTGGGTGGGTTTTTATGAATCTGGGTCAGGACGGTGTCGGTAATTTTCGGACCGTTATCGATGGTTTCACCCAAGACATTAAAAAGCCGGCCAAGGGCTTTAGAACCGGCCGGAACACTGATCTGTTTACCGGTGTCGATGACCTCCAAGTTGCGGCTTAAGCCATCAGTGGAACCCATGGCGATGGTGCGAACCTGATCATTGCCGATCTGCTGCTGAACTTCCAAGACTAACTGACTCCCATCGGTTTTTTTAACTTCCAGGGCGTGGTAAATTTTAGGCAAACGGCCGGCAAAATGAACATCAACAACAACGGAAATTATCTGAGTAATATAACCGATCGATTTCATATTTTTTACTCCAGCGCCATCCGGGCGCTAACGACATCCAAAAGTTCATTGGTAATTCTGGCTTGGCGGACCTGATTATATTCCAGGGTGAGATCGGAAACGATCTCCAGGGCATTCTCGTTAGCGTTTTTCATGGCAACCATCCGGGCGGAATGTTCGGAAGCGACGGATTCCACCAGAGTATGGTAAAGCCGTAATTCAATATATTGCGGGAGGAGTACCGCAAAAATCTCGGCCGGTTGCGGTTCAAAAAGATAGCCGGTTGGCGATTTTTCCAGGCCGGTAATTTCTTCAGCGCGGATAGGTAAGAGTTGTTCGGCTTTGATTTTTTGGGAAATAGTGGAAATAAATTCCATGTAAACCACAAAAGCCATTTGAAACTCGTTTTTCCGAAAACCCTCCATAATCATCTTAGCGACCGGTACGATATCCGAAAATTTAGGCCGGTCGCCGAATTGGCCGAACTCGGCTAACAATAAACGGTTACTTTTTAAAATATGTTCTTTGGCTTTCCGGCCGATAGTAATAAAGGTCAGTTTCGGATTAACCGGTAATTGGTAGTGGGTTTTTAAATCTTTGAGCCAGAGTTCTAAACCGCGGAATAAGTTCGTATTCAGGCCGCCGCAAAAGGATTTATCAGTGGAAAGCAGAACGATTAAGATATTAAAAGGGAGTTCGACAGGCCAATGAGCCCGGGGATCTTTTAATAAAAAATGCTCAATCTGGTCTTTGGTTTTCGCAGCCAGGGCAGTAATAATTTCCACCATTTTTTGAGCATAAGGTCGGGAAGAGAGGGCCATTTCCTGGGCCCGGCGCATCTTGGAAGCAGAAACCATTTCCATGGCCTTGGTAATTTGGGCAATATTTTTAGAAGAACGAATGCGGCGCTTAATAATTTTGGCGGAACTCATAGATCAGACTCGCTTTCTTCAAGGGGAACCAAGTCTTGATGACTGGCATTAAACCTGCCGGTAATTTTGGTTAACTCTTTGATTAGTTTGTCAGATAGGGTTTTTTCCTGAGCGACAGTTTTACCGATTTGCGGATGAGTCGAAGACAGATATTTTAGATATTCATCCTGCCATGATTTAACTTTTTCCAGAGGAGTTTTATCTAAAAAGCCATTGGTGACGGCCCAAATCAACATAATCTGGTTTTCCACGGACATCGGGTCATCCCAGCCCTGTTTTAAGATTTCGGTAATGCGCGAGCCGCGATCTAACTGGGCTTTAGTGGTTGGGTCAAGATCGGAGGAAAATTGAGCAAAAGCGGCTAATTCCCGGAATTGAGACAGTTCCATCCTCAACTTCCCGGCCACCTGACGCATGGCTTTAACCTGAGCGTTGCCGCCGACACGGGAGACAGATAAACCAACATTAATAGCCGGGCGGATGCCGGAATTAAATAAATCAGTTTCCAAATAAATTTGACCGTCAGTAATGGAAATAATATTAGTAGGGATATAACCGGAAACATCACCGGCCTGAGTTTCAATAATGGGTAGGGCGGTAATCGAACCGCCGCCATAGGTTTTGTTTAACTTTAAAGAGCGTTCCAGCAGCCGGGAGTGAAGATAGAAAATATCGCCGGGATAGGCATCCCGGCCGGAAGGACGGCGTAAAAGCAGGGATAGCTCCCGGTAAGCCCAAGCGTGCTTAGACAGATCATCAAAAACCACCAGCGCATCCTGACCTTTTTGACAGAAATATTCAGCGACAGCCATGCCTGAATAAGGGGCAAGATATTGCAGAGCCGGGGAATCGGCGGCAGTGGCGGCCACAATAATCGTATGGTCAAGGGCATTGAATTTTTTCAAGGTATCTACTAACTGGGCGGTAAAAGCGGCTTTTTGGCCGATCACGACATAAATACAAATTAATTTTTTATTTTTCTGGTTAATTACGGTAGTCAGGGCGATGGCGGATTTACCGGTGGAACGGTCGCCGATAATCAATTCTCTCTGGCCGCGGCCGATAGGAATCATGCTGTCTACGGCGGCAATGCCGGTTTGGACCGGTTGATTGACTTTTTCCCGGGTGATGACACCGGAGGCAATTTTTTCGAGCGGGTTAAAAGCAGTGGTTTTAGGGGCCGATTGGCCATCGATAGCCACACCCAGAGGATTAACGATCCGGCCAATCAGGGCTTCTCCAACCGGAATCTGTAAAACTTTACCGGTAGTGGATACTTCATCACCTTCCCGAAGATGGCGGTAATCACCTAAAATAATCGCTCCGACATAATGGCGCTCCAAATTCAAAACCAGACCAAAAGTCTTTTGAGGAAATTCCAGAATTTCGGACATCATGGCTTCATCCAAACCGCTAATAGTGGCGACACCGTCACCCAAACTTAAAATCCGGCCGACGCTTTTAGACTTAACTTCCGGGGCAAATCGGGCAATCCGCTGGCTGATTATTTTTTGAATATTGTTAGTCATAAAGCACTTTAGTTTTTAGTTCTTCCAAACGCCGGTTGATTGTTGCGTCAATAATCCGGCCGGCAATTTTAATCCGGAAGCCGGCAATAATGGAGGAGTCAAGATAAGTTTTCACCCGAATTGGGCGTTTAAAATAATTAGATAGATAGGTCTTGATCAGTTTAAACTGAGTTTCTGTCAAATTAACCCGTGAGTATACCTTAGCTAAGTCCGGATCGGTTTTAATCCAACTCGCCTCTTGTAAACTTTGGGAGATTGGCTGTAATAAATCCAGAGACTTGATCGATTTTAAATAATCAATAATTCCTTCAACAATGGCAGTTACCCGGTTATCGTCTTTCATTTCAGTTTAGCAATTTTTTTGATTTCGTTATCGATAACTTCACGCTGCTCCCGCTGATTTAAACTACCCTTAAGCACTTTAGCGGCGGCTTCAACTACTAAATCGGTAACGTGACCGGTAATCCGAGCCTCTTCATCGGCTAGTTTTTGGGTCAGCAACAGCAGTTTTTTATCAACTTCGGTTTCGGCCTCCTGCCGGGCATTGTCAAGAATTTGCCGGCCGGTTTTAGCGGCTTCTTTTTTAGCCGCTTCCACAATTTTGACGGCTTCTTTTTCCGACTCTTCTACCGCTTGTTTCTTAATTTCGGCAATTTTGGACTTCTCTTTTAAATTATTTTCCGCCGCTTTAATGGAATCCTCAATTTTTTTGTTGCGCTGGTTGATGATGGTGATTACCGGTTTATACAAAAATTTGTTTAAAATAAAAATAAGGATGCCAAAATTAATTATCTGAAATAGCAACTGATACCATTGTATTTCCATAAATTAAACAAATTTAAGAATCAGAGCGATAACCAAAGAATAAATGGCGATGGCTTCAGCGAAAGCGACGCCTAAAATCATGACCGTCTGCACTTTGGCGGAAGCTTCCGGATTGCGGCCGATCGCCTCCAAAGCTTTAGAAACTATTAAACCAATGGCGATAGCCGGGGCTAAGCCACCGACAGCAATTGTCGCACCGACAATGATGTCACTTGAGGTTTTGATGTCAGCCATATTTTTGACCTTTCAAAAAAATAATTAATAAACAACTAATGTTCAGTCATGGTGGCAATATTGATAAAGACCAGCGTCAGTGTAGCAAAAACTAAAGCCTGAATAAAGCCGATGAATATTTCCAGGCCTAAAAACGGCAGCGGGGCGACTAAAGGAATAAGGAAGGCAATTACGGCTAATAAAACTTCGCCGGCAAAAATATTACCAAATAACCGAAAGGCAAAAGAGACAACCCGGGAGAACTCGCTTAACAAATCCAGAATGCCGACAAAAAAATTAATCGGACTGGAGAAATTGAAAAACTTTTTAAAATATTTTAACCCTAAAGTTTTATAGCCATAAATTTGGACGCTGACGACACTAAAAATTGCCAAGGCCAAAGTAATGTTTAAATCAGCGGTGCCGCCGCGGATAAGGGAAACACCATGCCAGGTGATGGTTTCGGCTCCCGGAAGCAAACCAGCCCAATTAGCCAGAATCACAAACAAGAAAATCGTGGCGACGAGCGGAAAAAAACGCCCTGCCTGCTGTGGGGTGATTGATTGAACGAACCCATAAAAAGATTCAATAATTGTTTGAACAAAAAGGACAAAACCGGATTTTTTAGCTGATTTAACCAAAGCGGAAAATCGAAAAGCAATTGCCGACAAACCTAAAGTAACCAGCAAACTAACCAGCATAGAATTGGTAAACGCAAATTTGCCGAAATTAAAAATCGGCTCTGCCGATATGGAAATATTAAGTGACATAGTCAATAAATATATCTAATAGAGATTTTACTTGTGGCGAAAAAGTTCGTCAAGGGTGAAACCTAGTTGTTTCTGAAGATTATCGATCAGGCCCTGAGCTTTTTCCCGGGAATCAGGCCAGGCAGAAAAACGGTAATGATCAATAATTTTCCATAAAAGTTTCGCCTGATATTTAGGCAAAGGAAATTTGTTCTTGTATTCTTCATCCTGAGGAAGATCGGCAGAAAAAGCCAGTGATCCAGTCCCGGGTTTAGTTTTTTGAATTTCTTTGATCAGTTTAACTTTGGTCATTTTATCCAATTTTTCATCTCTTACTCGGACGATTTCGTTAATATGAGAGATTAAAATCCGGCCAGTGCCGGAGATGATGGCATCGTGGACAATCGGCGACGGTTCACCTTTGGCTCCCAGGTAGGTCACCCGGGAAAAAACAATTTTTTTCAAACCGTCAAGAATAATATTTACTTCGGAAATCAGGGCGTTTTGAAATAAAACATTAGTTAAGGCCTGGACAATGGCATACCTGGTCTGGTAACTATCGATATTAAAGCTGTTAATTTCCGGATCAAGTGCCCAAAAAAGCAACTGATTGATTACCGCTAACCGTTGATTGCGGCCAGAGCCAGTGGCAGGATTAGAGGTTAAGAAAATTTCAACCTGTTTATCAATTTGGTTGGAGTGAATAACCGGCGGTAGTTTTTTATTCCGGGCCTTAACCAATTTGACCCGGTGCTCTAAAAATTTGTCCGTATCAGCTTCGCCAAAAAAACTGCTTAAAAAATCATAGCGGGGAGTCCAATCGTGACGAAAAGTGAGAAAAATGATCAGATCAAATCGCAGCCAAAGGTAGGTTAAAAGCATCAGAAAATATTTAATTGGGTTCATGTATACTAGTATACGATGGGGCGCTTTAAAATTGTAGTTTCGATCAGTTTGGTAATTTTAAGTTTAGAAACTGTGGGATTGTGGCTGGGACAAAAAAATTTGAATAAAAAAATTGGAGAGTTGAGCAATCGGCCAGATCCCAAAATCGTTTTACCTTCCCCAACTTTAATTCCTTCACCCTCTTCCCTAGCCTCACCTTCCATGGAATCTTCACCAGTTCCGAGTTTTAAACCACTGACAACAGCGGAAACCCCTTTCCAGCCGCAGATGATTTATCTGGGTGCGGCGAACACAACCAAAACCGAGTGGACGGAAACTAATCTTGAAGTCAAATTAAACAGTATTGATTATCCGGCAGACGTTAATGCCGTTTTTGAAGCCGGTTTGTCGATTATCAGCGGTGAGGCCTGGGCCAGGTTAAAAAACAAAACCAGCGGGGCAATTATGTCGGTAACGGAAATTTATAACAACAGCAATAGCGTGGTCTGGAAAACTTCACCCAGTTTTAAACTGCACCCAGGCAATAATGTTTACGTGGTGGAACTAAAGTCTTCCAGCAGCGAGCTAGCCAATCTCTCCGGGGCGAGGATAAAGATCAGTAAGTAACACAGTTAGGCCACATACTTTCCTTTCCTTGGGAAAGTATATAGGCCGCCGTCTGGACCGATTCTTCGGCCGAAAAACGCAGGTTCGGATTAGTATCCTTGCCGATTTCTTGGCGGATATTTTTCCACGTAGCCGGGCTAAATTGGAACAGACCGGCATATATTCCATTCTTCGCCCGGGAATTAAATCCCGATTCGCAAATAGCAAGATGCCTTAAAACATTCGGATTGACACCATACTGGGCTGAAAATTTATCAATAAAGGCATTTATTTCCTGAGAAACCGCTGGTGAGGGCAGGGGAACAAAAGAAGGCTGAGGAGAAAGGCTAGGTTTTAGGGAAGCAATTGGTGAAGGCGTAGGTGAAGGTGAAGGTGAAGAGTTGTAATCCTGTGCAGCCAGAGGAGATAAAAAAGTTTGTTTAGGTTTTGGTTTCATAAAAAAATAAACCGAGGCCAGAAAAATTATTAACATCATTCCGAAATAAATATGTCGCCGTTGTTTCATCTGATAATTTTAGCATTAGTCCCTTTCTCTATATCTTCAAGGATCTTCAAGGATAATCCCTGTAGGCTGCACTTAAAGATATTGATGAAGAACAATAAATAAATGTATAATGCGCTGATAGTTTAAGTGGGCCGGTAGCTCAGTCGGCAGAGCATCTGCCTTTTAAGCAGAGTGTCCCGGGTTCGAGTCCCGGCCGGCTCACCTCACTTCGCTGCGCTCAGTGCAAGCGCTTCATTTGAGGCACAGGTGGCCCCGTAGTCTAACGGTTAGGACACCACCCTTTCAAGGTGGGGATACGGGTTCGATTCCCGTCGGGGTCACAACTTTTTTTTCTTTCTAATTACTAGCGAGGTAATTAGAGCCGCTAGGAAAATTGTTGCTCCATAAAAACAAGCGGTAGTAAAGGGATTTGCCGTTGGCACACCTGAACAGGAAGTTTTTACAATAGTTTTAACTGAATAAAACTTAATTAATTCATAAGCAAAATTTCCCCAGGCAAAAATTGTTCCGGCAATCAGTAAATAACTCAAATTTTTCTCATGCTTTAACTGCTCGGCCTTATTCCTTTTTAGAATAATAATTGACCAAATAAAACCAATTAAAAAAGCAAAAGCGCCATAAAAACATGGCGTCAAGACTGGATTAGTGGTGGTGCAATTCAAAGAATAATATCTCTTAAAATCAGTGTAGATTGTAAAGTAGGCAAAAATCGTCCCCGCCAACAGAACTAAGCTTTGTAAATAAAAAAGAATTTTTTTCTTCATATTCCTCCATTAAATAAATAGCCAATAATCATAATGCCAACAATGGTAATCCCGAAAAACATTGCCAGGAGTTGCCAACGCATAACTTTTTTCAAGATAAGGGCTTCTGGTATAGAAATAGTGACAATAGAGGTCATGAAAGCCAGGGCGGTTCCAAGAGGGACACCTTTGCCGACCAATGCTTCCATAACCGGGATAACGCTAACGGAATTAGCATAAAGAGGCGCACCCAGAAGCGTGGCTAAAGGAATAGTCCACCAGGCTTTGGTAGATAGATATTTTTCCACAAGGTTAGTTGGAACAAAGCCATGAATAAGAGCACCAATACCCACCCCCAGAACAACATAGGGAAATATTTTTTTAGTAATATACATTCCGTCATGCCAAAAATACCTAATCAAGGCTTTAAATGGTAATGAAGCCCCACCGTTATCTGTTTCAACCTGCTGCCGGGATTTAAATTTCAAAAGCTCCGGCTTAATGTATTTGCCAACATGCAATCTTTGAATTAACATCCCTCCTAATATGGCAACAGTAACTCCAATAAGGTTGTATAAAATTGTTACCCTCATTCCAAACATCGCCGGGAAAAGATATAGAGATGACTCATTAACCAAAGGGGAACTGATAAGAAAAGCAAAAGTGACTCCCAACGGTATTCCTGCTCCCGCAAAGCCAATAAACAGCGGGATTGATGAACACGAACAAAACGGAGTAATCACACCCAATAAAGCAGCTAAAAGATAATCTAAACCGAACCAGCGCCGTTTAGTTAAAATATCCCGGACCTTCTCCATTGGAAAATAGTAACGGGTAATTGCCATCATATAGTTGATAACAATTAACAAAAGGCCGATCTTAATAAGATCATAAATAAAGAAATTAATCGTATCTCCCCAATAAGAATGAGGAGTAATTTTTAGCCATTGGTAAGTAGTCAAATCGGCAAAAAATTGGATTGGTCTGAAAATATCCATAAATTAACAATTCTCTCCACAACTGCATTGACTTGGTTTTGATTCAGCTACCGCTCCCGAAGTAATCGCTTTCTTTATCTTCTCAATATCCGGCAAGAATCCAACTAAGACTGGTCTACCATCAATAGTAAGCACCGGACTGGACATAACACCCATCTCAATAATTTTGGAAACATCAGTGATATACTCCACTTTTTCTTTAAGGTTTAGTTGTTTAACCGCTTCTTGAGTTAGCTCATATAGCTTTTTACAGGTGGGACAGCCGGACCCGAGAACTTGAATTTTCATAGGTTTAACTCCTTTAGATTTTGAATAATAAATTGGTAATATGCTTGCCTTTTTTAGTGAGTGAGTAATAAACACGCAAACCCCGTTTTTCGCATGAGATTAAACCAGCATCTTTAAGGTCTTTTAGGTGATGAGACACCAAACTTTGGGATAAAGCTACATGTTCAATAAGATCACAAACACAGTGCTCACCTTGACGCAAAAGACAAAGAAGTTTCAACCGATTAGTTTCAGCAACCAAATTAAGAAGAGTCGATAACGAATTAACTTGCTTAAACTCTGGCTTATTTACCTTACAGCAATTATATGAACCCATATTCATATGGTAATGTTAATTAAGCCATTTTGTCAAATACAGCGGAATCGTTAGAAACTTGTGGTTCTATTCCCATAACTTGAGTATTGTAAACCGAGACGAGATATGTCTGGGGCGAAGAGGTTAAATAGGTCTATTATTAGGGTCACTAATATTCGGATTGATATATCAATCTACTACGAGGAGAGAACCTGTAGGCTTATTTGGAGGTTTTGACTTTGAGGGCGGTTTTGCCGACGCGGGAACGAAGATAGTAAAGTTTGGCGCGGCGGACGTTACCGGTTTTAGTAACGGTTATTTTTAAAAGGTTGGGGCTGGCAACCGGCCAAATTTTTTCCACACCGATGCCATCAACAGCAATTTTACGGACAGTAAAAGTTTTACCGATGCCCCGGCCTTTAATACTGATCACGGTTCCCTGAAAAGTCTGAGATTGGGCTTTATCAGCTTGGAAAAATTGGTGCTTAACTTTAACAGTATCGCCAACTTTAACCTGGGTGTCTTTGATTTTAGTGGTGAGGGCCATAGAGTTAGGATTCTACACTTCGCAGCGCTTGGGTGCAAGCTTTGACAAATTCCATAAAAATCGGGTGAGGGTTCAAGGGGCGGGATTTGTATTCCGGGTGGCCTTGGGTCCCCATAAAAAATGGGTGGTCCTGAGGAGAAAGTTCGATAATTTCCACTAAATTTTCTTTAACTGACAGGCCGGAAATGATTAATCCGGCTTTAGTTAAAGTAGAGGCATAAGCATCATTAAATTCATAACGGTGGCGGTGGCGCTCATAAATATTATAATTATTATAAATTTTATAAGCCAAAGTGTCTGGTTTAATCCGGCATTCCCAGCGACCAAGTCTCATCGTTCCCCCATAGGCTCTAAGTTTTAAGTTTCTTTTCTGTTCAGGAATAATGTAAACCACCGGGTATTTAGTTTTGGGGTTAACTTCGGTAGTATTAGCGTCAACCAAATGGGCAACATTTCTGGCAAACTCGACCACGGCCAACTGCATCCCAAAACACAGACCTAAGTAAGGAATTTTATGGACACGGGCGTAGTGAATAGCTTCGATCATGCCGTCAACACCCCGCGGCCCCCAGCCAATCGGCACAATAATCCCCTGGCAGTCTTGAAGAGATTCAGCCACGTTTTGGGGATTAATCTTTTCGGAATTAACCTGTTTAATCTTAACTGCCACTTGGCTATGCCAACCGGCATGATTAATGGCCTCAATTAAAGAAGCATAAGAATCAGTTAAGTGATATTCGCCTGAAGCAAAATACTTACCGACAACAGCAATATTAACTTTGGTTTTCTTGGGCGATTGGATCAGGTTAACCAATTTTTTCCAAGCTGATAGTTCCAGTTTTTTAGCAGGCAAGTGAAGGAGTTTAAGAATCTTTTCACTGAATTGCTGCTTATTAAAAATTAAAGGCAGTTCGTAAACATTGGGCACATCGGGTGAAGAAATAATGTGCTCGGGTACAACATTGCAGAATAAGGCAAAGCGGTCCATCCGGCGGGTGTCGATCATCCGGTCGGCCCGGGCAACGATAAAATCCGGCTGAATGCCCATGGAGTTTAAGAGTTTAACAGATAATTGAGTGGGTTTGGTTTTGGGTTCGCCCAAATGCGGCGGAGTCGGCAAGTAGGAAACATGAACATGAACAACTGTGTCCCCATATTTCAACTTCATGATCCGGGAGGCCTCATAGTACAAAGCATTTTGATATTCGCCGGCGGTGCCGCCTAATTCAATCACAACAATATCGGCGTGGTTTTTATCGCCCACTTTTTTAATTCTTTGAATAATCTCATCGGTCACGTGAGGAATCGCTTCGACATCCTCTCCCTTGTAGAAAAAATTGCGTTCCTTGTCGATCACGGTTTTGTAAATCTGACCCATGGTAATAAAGTTTTCCATAGACAAGTTAATATCTAAAAACCGTTCGTAAGTACCCAAATCCATGTCGGTTTCGGCACCGTCTTCGCACAAGAAAGGATCACCGTGCTCGATAGGATTAATTAAGCCGGCATCTAGATTAAGATAATTTTCACATTTGACCGGAACGACTTTAAATCCGTGCGATTTTAATAGATAACAAAGAGAAGCGCTGACCGTGCCTTTACCTAAGCCGGATAATACCCCACCGGAAATAAAAATGTATTTCGTATTGTGCGGCATATTCTATTATACCTTATTGGTAATTTTTTAGCAACTCGTCGATGGCGCCCTTGATTGACGCAAAATTAATGGTGTATGGTAAATCAATTTTCTTAACGTCAGTGCCATTTTTCAATTGGATAATTATCTGGTCGTTGCCGGGATTAACTTGGAATAATTGGTTTAAGGAAACCAGCACATCTTTCGGGGTATCTTGATTTAAGTAAATTGTGTGAGTTGAGGGTTTAGCGGAAGTTTGGGGAGCAGGCTGATCAGCTTCTGCCGGCTGAATGGCGTTGTCAACGATAACAGCGAGCCGATCTTTGTAGTCAACTTTGCCGGTCACTAAAACCGGCTGGTCATTAATCCAGATTGATTTAGTGGCGGCAAAAATTTTGGGGAAAATTACCAATTCGACGGTGCCACTGTTGTCATCTAAATTAGCAAAAGCCATTTCTTTATTCCCTTTTTTGGTGATAATGATTTTTAAATTTTTAATAACGCCGCCGATCGTCACAGTTTGATTAATTAAAGTGTCCGGGTCAAGGTCGGCAACCCGGTGAGAAACTAATTTTTTAATTTGCTCCATGGATTTAGCCAGGGGATGGTCGGTTAAATAAAATCCCAGCAGTTGTTTTTCGAAATTTAATAAATCGGTTTTGTTAAACTCTTCACTGTCGGCCAAGTTGTCTTTAACTACCCCACCGCTTGGTTCATTGGTTTTAAATAAAGAAACCTGGGGGCTGTTTTTAGTTTTTTGGGAATCGGCGGCCTGCTGACGGAGTAATTCCAAGGACAACAACATCTGGCTTCTTTTAGCAAACGCGTCAAAGGCTCCAACCTGAATTAAGCTTTCTAAAACTTTTTTGTTAACTTTTTGCTGATCGACACGCTCACAAAAATCAGTCAGACAGGAAAACTGACGCTTGCGCCGTTCTACTAAAATAGCTTCTATAGCAGCCACCCCGACATTTTTAATGGCAGTAAAGCCAAACCTGATCGCCTTAGAATTCAGGGAAGCCTTATCTTTAAAAATGATAAAACCGACGTCAGACTGATTAATATCCGGCGGGTAAACTTTAATCCCCAGGCGTTTAGCCTCTTCCACGGCCACGGGAATTTTATCTTTATTATTGGATTCGGCCGTCAGTAAAGCGGCCATGAATTCGACCGGGTAATTAACTTTCAAGTAAGCCGTCTGATAGGCAATCATGGCGTAAGCAGTAGCGTGGGCCTTGTTGAATCCATAGCCAGCAAATTTTTCGATGTAACCCCAAACCCGGTCGGCAATTTCTTTGGTATAGCCCTTGGCGCGGGACTGTTTAATGAATTTAATTTTTTCTTTAAACATTAAGCTTTTCTTTTTCTTGCCAATCGCCCGGCGGAGGATGTCTGCCTCACCTAAAGAGTAGCCGGCCATAACATTGGCAATCTGCAGGGCCTGTTCCTGATAAACGGCAATGCCGTAAGTTTCTGATAAAACCGGCTTT